>JBGPAO010000032.1:0-16674 GCA_041480755.1 Bacteroidia bacterium | reverse complement strand
CCTGCATTAAATCACGTCATCTGGAAAATTCTTTGGAAGTTTGTCCTGTTTCATCAATAGTTGATTGTTTGAATATGGTTATATGGGCGGACAAAGTAGTAACTTTTTAATATTGTTTTATACCTATCACATTATATCAGGTATACTGTTTATTGTTTATGCCAGAAGGAAAACAAGTTGAGTATTTATCAATACCGAACAACAAAATATTCTTTGGTTTTTAATGTTTTAAGATCCTTATAAAAATCAAATTTTATTTTACTGGCCCAAGATACTTATCGTACCAGGCAAGAGTCTCTTTGATTAGTTCTGTTTTTGGCACCAGATGTCCCGTATCATAAATTATTATTTTTTTATCTTCTGCAGGAGTACCGAACAAATTAAACATCGGTATCTGAGAATTCTCAACTGCAAAGTACATATCGTACTTTCCGTTAAGCATTAATACTGGCTGATTGATCCTTGTTATGAAATTAAGCGGATCAACCTCTGGAAATGTCTTATACATGCCCATACCTCCGACATGAATAACCAGTGCTTTTATGCGTCTTTCCACAGCAGGGTAGAGACCTCCCATCCGGCCTCCCCAACTAAATCCAAAGTATCCTATTTTGTCAGTAAGAATATCATTCCTGGTTTCAAGGTAATCAATGGCCCTGCCAATGTCTTTCCTCCACATTATTACGTGATCCTTATAAAACACTGTTTCTTCAGGATTAGAAGATTTTAATTCATCTTTTCGCTCATGAGTTCCTTTATAAATTGGATATACCAAAGCACGCCCGCTTTTAACAATGAAATCCTCTATTTTTGCATAATCGCTTGCAATTATATTCGTGAAGATCGCATTAGAGCCAGGGAAAAAGATTACAGGTTGGTAAGGGGGTTGAAAATCTTTTGGCAGAAGAAGGTACACGATTAATCGCTCATTGTTATAGCTTGCATCCATCGTGATCTTTTCTACTTTCCAGATATCTGTATCTGCAGTTTTAACTACTTCGGCATTCAAAGGTGACTTGTCATATTCGTACTGTCTTAAAAAAATATTGAAAGCGTTATCATCAACTGGTTTTTCATTACGATAATCGCGGAATGCACTCAAAGTAGAACCTGATAGAAAGCTATATGTTGTATCGCCGGGCAATAGCATTATACAACGAAATCCGTTTGATAAGGATCTGTCAATGCATGGTTGGGAACCTGATTCATTAAATGAATATGTAGGATCATTCCACCCTCCACCCAAAATATAAGACTCCCCATTTATCCCATTCCCATTATAACACCATTCCCTGACATTCCCTGCAAGATCATAAATCCCGTAAGAACATATACCCTCCATACTTCCAACAGGTACGGTTGAATTTCCGTTATAATTGCTCAGGGGAAGGATATCCATACCATGGTTTGTTTCTGCAATCACACTCCAGTGATATATGGTAGGTAGTTTTTTCCCTGCAAAAGCAGCATAAGCAGAAGCTTCATACCAGGATATACCTGCAACCGGGTGGTCCTCTTTTCCATCAGGATATGTTCCTGCTTCCCAACCAGAAGGACCATGTCTCCCAGTCTTATCAACAAAAAGGTCTATAGCCGATGTCCAGGTGATCTCTTTTCCTTGCTTGTAAATCGGGTAATCCCAAAAGCTTTTATTATTATACCCACCTGAATCCACAAACCTTTTATATTCTTTATTGGTAACCTCAAACCGGTCAACAAGAAATTCTCCTACACTCTTTCCTCCGTATGCCTCGAGACCAATAATATCCATTTCGGCCACCCCGGAGGGAACACGTACCATATTTTGTGGTAACATACCAATACTATCAAGCTTAACAGGATTTATTAAGTCAAGCAAGCCAAATCTGGTTATAAAAACAGTCTGAAATCCATCTTTTTCAATTTTGATCCTCTTATAGCCGAGAGGGACCTTTATATTATCTATAGGGGTAATTCCGCATTCTACCCATGAATCAAGTGGCCGGTTGTAATCTTTCCATAATACTCCGGCCCCTCCAGGTTGTGTTTGTAATGAAATATTTCCAGAAATTTGCGGCCACAAATTGATTAATACTGAATCATCTGGTATATATTTCTGAGCTTCAATTGCCAATTCAAAAGCACGGACGGGGGGTGTGAAATTTTCTTCGACCAGTTTCTGAATTTCCGGAATGATTACATTTCGGGCATACTGTTTTTTCTTCTGGTTATAAAACATTTTTATGCTAACAACTCCCAGAATAAAAACGATCGAAATGACTGCAATACCATATATAGCTTTAAAGTTTTTTCCTGGCTTTACCCTTTTTCCTTTTTCAGTCACTTCTTCTGGGTACGGTTTAATTTCCTCTATTTTAACTGGTTCATTTACTAAAAGCTCCTTTTTTTCTTCCTGTTTTGCTTTGCTAATGGTCTGGGTATCCTTGTATTTCAGATACCATTTGATAATTATAGTAAGATTATTAAGTACCGGTTTAACCTGTTCCGGATCAAAGTCCTTAGGATGAGCACCGAAGGTCGATAAACTGTTCAGATGATCCATTGATACGATTATATGAGAAGGGACTTTTTCTTCCTTGTTCAGTTTATCTATTATCCCTTTCAGGGGCTCAGTTTTGCGGGGCCTTTTAAGTTCATTTTCGCATAGATCAGTAATAATGACCTCCAGGCATCTTCTTGAATAGAGCAGGATGACATTGGCATCATCAAACTTCAATAACTGTTCCAATTCCTTATCCAGTCCAGGTAACTGATCTTTTAAGGAAACATGTAGTTTTTCAAGCTCTTTTATTTCAGCGGACCAGATTGTCAATTAAATGTGAATTTAAAAGTTGAGATTTATTTAATAAAATTAAAGTAATCCCCATCCAAAATTAAGAAGTTATCATTCGGGTAAACAGTTTCTTTTAATAATTTTACCACCTTGTATTAAACATTGTAACCCTATAACCTGTCTTCATCTATGTCTCTAAAGTTTACCAAGATTCCGGCTGATAAAAGAGTCCTGAAAGTTGATAAAAAACTGAGCACTCTTGCAAAGTTGTTCCTCAAACTTGGCACTATCGGGTTCGGAGGGCCGGCAGCGCACCTTGCAATGTTTGAAGATGAGGTTGTAACTAAACGCTCATGGATGTCTCATGAACATTTTCTTGATCTTTACAGTGCATCAAACCTTATACCCGGACCCAACAGTACAGAAATGACAATTCATATAGGCAGGGAACAGGCCGGCTGGAAAGGGATGATAGTAGCCGGGCTCAGCTTTATATTGCCTGCAGTCATTATTTCAGGAATACTTGGATGGGTGTACAGCAAATATGGAACTCTCCCGAAAGTGCAACCATGGATCTACGGGATCCAGCCGGCAATTATTGCAGTAATCCTCAGGGCTGTAATACCACTGGGAAGAAAAGCTGTTAAATCGGCCTGGCTGGGGCTACTTGGCATTGTTGCACTGGCAGCCTGTCTGGAAGGTATCAATGATATATTTGTTATGTTCGGAACTGCTTTTGTTGCTTTATTATGGTCCATCCTGAATCAGAAACCAGACGGCAAATCCATGAGCCGCAATTGGCTACTGGCTGTCATACCAGCACCTGCTATTGGTCTTTCTAATATTTCCGGTTCAGCAATTTTCCTGACATTTCTTAAAATAGGTGCTGTATGGTTTGGAGGCGGTTATGTATTGTTCGGATTACTTGATAACGAATTGGTTGTAAATGGATTAATGAGCCGGCAGCAGTTAATTGATGCTATTGCAGTGGGACAAATTACACCGGGACCATTATTTTCCTCGGTTACATTTATCGGCTGGCAGATGAAAGGTTTTTCCGGCGCACTTATGGCAACTGCGGGCATATTTGTACCCTCCCTGCTATTCGTCTGGATACTTAATCCCCTTGTTCCAAAGATGCGAAGCTCAAAAATTTTCTCCACATTTCTCGATGCAGTCAACGTGGCATCAGTAGCAATAATAGCAGCAGTCCTTATTGTGATGGGAAGGGAAACCCTGACAAGCTGGAAAACCATTCTGATCGGCGTTATCAGCCTTGCTGTCACGTTTGGTTTCAAAAGGATAAATATTATATTTATTGTGATTGGCGGGGCATTGGCAGGGTACCTTTTATCAATGATCTGATCTGTTGGCAGTGCCTTGATTAGATATTGTTGTAATTGAGCTGATAAGAGTGAGGAATACTTAAAAAAATAAATTTTCTAAAATATTATCTTTCAGTGAATTTACGCGTTAAAATAGTACCCCTTTCCATCACAGTCCGGACAATTTTCAATCCTGCCTCTGCATCTGCATTCTACTGCTTCTTCAGGAATTCCTGTTAATAATTTGTCATCTCTTGCTGAATCTGCTCCCAGCCAGTCATCCCAGCCATTCCAGCCTTCATTTTTAAATGCAATTTCCGGATACGCGTATATATTTTCAGAACGTGACAGTTTACCGGTCATCTGACCGGAACAGTACCTCCGCCAATCATTTTTACTCTTTAATTTTAATGTATGAACAAATTTTCTGATAGTTTTAAAATCATGATAATTTATCTGTAATCCCAGCCAGTCTTCCCAATTGTGCCATCCTTTTTGTTTATATTCAAGATGTGGCCTTTCAGGTAATGTCAATCCGTATTCATTTAATAAAGCAGTATTATTTAAAACAAATTCCCTCCATTTCCCGGAACCAGTTACTTTCAAAGATCTGGCAAAATCACGTGCTTTGAAGAAGTTAGTATATTCGATCTGCTTTTCCGGTGCCATCAACCAGTCTTTCCATCCTTTCCAGCCATCAAACCTGTAAATCCGGTCAGGATTCCGTGGTATATTAGCCGGAAGCGGTTTACGGCGGGGAAGCTTGCCTTCAATATAGATCTGCCATTCTTCCTCATATTCAAAACCTAACTCCCGTATGGTCTGCCTTGCATTGTTGAAGGGCAACCAGTGGGATTCTTCAGAGATTTCCCATAAAGTTTTGTACTCCGGTAATTCTATATTACCGGAATTTTCATTACTCCTGACATGTTCTTCAATAATTCCCAGCCAGTCTCTCCAGCCGTTCCAGCCGAGGTTCCTGTAAACCTTATCCGGATTTCCAGGAATCCCATGTTTGATTGCACCCCTCTTCTTTACTAATACCTTCCATTCGCTTTCATCATTCAGTTCCAATGATCTGGCAAATTCCCTGGCTATTTCAAATTTCTCCCATTTTTGTGGATGAGGAGTACCCCACAAATCCAACTGGATATATTCCCCGTCTCCATTCTGTTTATTCTTTGGTTTCATTAAAACCAAAATATATATAATTAATGATATTATATGGAGGACTTATAACCTAAACCGGAAACAGAATACCAGGAATTCTGCAGAGCAGCTGCACTTAATTTCATTGAATCTTTAAGAATTAACTACCTGACTACGAAATTTCAGAACCGAAACGTCGGGCTTCAAGACTTGAAAAAAACGAAATTTATATGCATGCGGTCTTGAGGTAGACTTGAAGACTTTTATTCTATGATTATGCGTTCCCTGTAAAGTTTCTGCCCTCTCAATTCAATGAAATAGAATCCTGCTTTCAAGGCTTCTTTTTCCAGGACGTACCTTGATGTATTGATATTATCGACAATCCGGCAAACCTTTCCGGAGAGATCCATGATGTAAAGAGTATAATTATGCCCATCAGGATTATTGAACATCAGGTTCGTCTGATCACTGAATGGGTTAGGATATATCGACAATCTTTCTGATCGAATATCATTTAAGCCAACCAGAATCCGGTTATCTTCAATATTCGACATCGAACGAGTATATGGACCGGGTTCATCCTTCCTGCCTGAAGATCCCGTTGGATAACATGGCTCTTTAAGAACAGCTGCAACCCGGTAATAATATCTTCGTACCAGTGCATCCGGATCAGTATCTGTAAAATTATTTATGCTACCTACAACTTTGTATTCTGCCAGGCCGGATGAATCAGACCCACGGTAAATTATATAGGAGGTAAGATAATCTCCGATGTTATCAATTCCTTCAATCCTGTAATCTGTCCAGGAAAGGTTGATGCCACCTACTGAACTCACATACTGCAGGAAGCTGGGTTTGTGGTACCGGGTGTTTTCCTTCTCTGTTTCATTCCCGCATGTATCAGTAACTGTAATTTTATAAAGATACGACCGGCTTTCCGGTTCTGCGGTTTCATCCTTATAAATACTCAGCTCTTCTGCACCCCGGCTTCCAATATATCCATATTGTCCGATTGCTGATTCCCTGTAAATATTGTAAGTGGAAATCCCTGCATCCGGAGTTTTTTCCCATACAATTATATTTTTCCCTGACACAAGGTCAATGGTGACAATACATATTTTTTCATTATTATACGGAACGGTAATATTAATAACAAAACCTTGTGATTTTCCACATCCATTCTTGTCAGTTACAGTGACATTGTAATTCCCTGCTGATATACCAGAAATATTCTGTGTAGCTTCACCATTTGACCAGGTATAATTATACGGAGGAGTCCCACCTGAAAGATTCAGATGTATAAATCCATCGCTGCTACCCGGGCAGATAGAATCAGAATAGTCCGACAGGATACTCATAGGATCAGGTTCAATAATTTCCACAGTATCAGTTACAGATATACCAAAATTATCTGTAATGATGACAACATATCTGCCATTTTGCAAGTTTTCAATATATTCAGTTTTTGCATTATTTGACCAGTAAATTGTATAAGGCGGATTACCTCCTAAAATAGTCATAGCTATTCTCCCATCATTTCCTCCATAACAGCTGACATCAACCTTCTCAAATTTTAAATTAATGGGTTCCTTTACATGAAATGTATCGTTCGCAATACAACCATTATGATCTTCAACAATTAAAAGATATTCCCCAGTTAAAATACCAATTAAATCTTCCGATGCAGAATCATTAGACCAATTATATCTATAAGGCTGTATTCCTCCGCTGACACTAATATCAATAATTCCATCGCTGCCACCTGTTATACTGACATCTGTTATGGCAGCAAGAATATTTATTTCTTCCGGTTCTGATAGAATAATGCTATCTGTAACTATATTTCCTTTGCTGTCAGAAACAGATATATGGTAAAAAATGTCGGGAGATAACCCCGTTACAGTTGAATCTGTTGTATTTTCCGGATCATTCCACTGATATTGATAAGGAGGAGTTCCCAATGAGGGGGTGACCGTAGCAGAACCGTCGGAATGTCCGAAGCAGGAGATATCAGCACTGTCTGTAAATGAAATCTCCAGGGGAAATGTGCCAAATAATGGAATCTTTATCAGGGAGTTGTATGGGTCATTACTTTCTATATAAATTGTATCTGAATAAATCCCTTTGACCGGAGGATCAAAAGTGACTGATAAATGAATACTGTCACCCGGTAATAAAATTGAAGCAGATTTATTCAGGTTGTAAGCAGAATTTTTTGTATAAATTGATGAGATATTGATTGTTTTTTCAGCATTTGAATTAACTATTATTATTTCTTTCCAATTATTATAACCATAAAATTCCAAATCAGAAACCGGATCGAAATTATCATCCGAAATAGTTAAATAGCTGAATTGATCAGAATCACTGAGACAACGAACTGAAAAACCATAGATCTTGACAAAGTAACCAAAGAAGTAGACGCTATGGTATACAGTCGAATTATTGTAATGCAGTAGCCAGGACCATGCGACGCTGTTCATATCAATCCACTCACTTGAGGACCAAAAATAGGCCCAGATACCCATATTGTAGAAATTTCCATCGGAGTGGCGGATGCCGCCAGGCAACGCTGTAAAACCGCTCTCATTGGTTGCCCCGGTATTGAGACTTGTCCAGTGAATAGTCCCAGTCTCTTTTAACATACCACCTGCAACAGATTCTTCTCCCAGGAAATCAGTCATTTCAATCCATTCATTGTCTGTTGGCAGATGCCATCCGACCGGACAAATACCACGGGTTATGCCGGGATTTCCATTATCTGAATGGCTATAATCCATCATTTCATCCCATTGGTATAATCCTCCGTAAAGGTTACAGTTGTCTTTGTTGTTTTCGATACAATATTTTTCAACGATCCCGTTATCAGCAGCATCCTGGGTGCCATTTATCCGAGTGCCTATATTTAAATTTTCCTGCATCCACCATTGCGGGCCGATTTTTACAACCTTATAGATCTGTTGATCGCGGATGTCAATGATCGAATCTGTTTTAGGTTCATACCCTTTAAGAGGAATATATATCACCGGATTATACGGATCATTACTTTCAATACTCAGGGTATCAAAATAATAAATCCCAACCATGGGTGAATGGAAAGTAATTACCAGACGAATACTGTCACCCGGTGATAGAACAGCTGATGATTTATTCAGATTATATAACGTAGTTGCAGTTTGAATTGAAGTTAAACTTATTGATTTCCCAGCACCATAATTGATTATTATTATTGTATCACTTACCCTGTCATCAAAAAAATCCAACTTTGAAATTGTCTTTGAATTTTTATCCAAAACAGATAAATAGCTAAATTGACTGGAATCCCTCATGCAACGTAAAGAAAATCCATACGTCTTTTTGTCACTGTTCTTGAATACACTCACATTATTGCTATACAGGTTACGGTACCATGCATATGTGGCATCGTCCTCTGAAGTTGACCACCAGTAGCCCATACTTCCAATGGTGTTGAACAAACCATCGCTGCCACGGTAACCACCCGGGAGGGCAGTGAAACCACTTGTGTTGGTTGCACCCGTATTCGGACTATTCCAATGTATAGTGCCAGCCTCTTTCAACTTCCCTCCTGCATCGGCTACCCCTCCAAGAAAATCAGTCAGTTCAGTCCATTCAGCATTAGTTGGAAGATGCCATTCTATTGGGCAAATACCCTGGGTTATCCCCGGATTTCCATTATCTGAAAGATTGTAATCCATCATCTCATTCCATTGGTATAATCCTCCGTAAATGTTACAGTTATCTGTGTTGTTTCCGTAACAAAATTTTTCGATAATCCCGTTATCAGACACATCCTGTGGGCCATCAATACGGGTCCCAATGTTAAGATTCTCCTGCATCCACCACTGCTGCCCGATTTTAACGATTTTATAGACCTGGCTGTCGCGGATGTCAATTATAGAGTCTACTGTCTGAGCTGATAAAGAATTAATGAATAAAATAGAAAAAATGAGAATTGGTAACTTTTTCATAGTTGAGAAAGTTAGAATTAAAGAAAGTTATGATTTTTTTGCTGGAAATGAGTTATTTACTTATGATATTTCCTTCAGCCTTAGCATTTTTATCCATCATTCCACGATCATCTTCCCTCTATAAAGTTTCGGCCCTCTAAGTTTAATAAAATAAAATCCTGGAATTAAGTCTTCTTTTTCTATGATGTACTTTGAAGTTTTAATGTCATCAACAATCCGGCAAACCTTTCCGGAGAGATCCATGATGTAAAGGGTATAAATACTCTCATCCGGATTATTAAATGTCAGGACTGTCTGATCGCTGAATGGATTGGGATAAATTGACAATCTTTCTGATCGGATATCATTCATGCCAACCAGAATCCGGTTATCTTCAATATTCGACATTGAACGTGTATATGGACCCGGTTCATCTTTCTTACCTGAATATCCCGTTGGATAACAAGGATTTTTTAGTATAGCAGCAACCTGGTAATAATATCTCCGTACCAGTGCATCAGGATCCTTATCCGTAAAATGAAGTTGTCTGCCAACAACCTGGTATTCACTCAGTCCGGTTGAATCAGTTCCACGATATATCACATATGAAGAAAGGTAGTCCCCGATATTATCAATTCCTTCAATCTTGTAATCAGTCCAGGATAGATTGATTCCTCCCACTGAACTTACATACTGCAAAAAGCTTGGCCAGTGATAAGGGGTGCTTGCCAAATATGATTCATTACTACAGGTATCTGTAACTGTGATTTTATAAAGGTAAGACCGGCTCTCCGGATTTGCGGTTTCATCCTTATAAATACTCAGCTCTTCTGCACTCCGGTTTCCAATATATTCATATTGTCCGATTGCTGATTCCCTGTAAATATTGTAAGTAGAAATCCCTGCATCCGGAGTTTTTTCCCACACAATTATATTTTTCCCTGAAACAAGGTCAATTGTGACAATACATATTTTTTCTGAACTATACGGAATTACATTATTAATTGTGAAATTTTGTGTGTTTTCACAACTTTTGCTGTCAGTGATGGTAATATTGTAATTTCCGCCAGATAAATTGTAAACATTCCGGGTATTTGCACCATTTGACCAGGTATAATTATACGGAGGAGTCCCGCCTGAAGGATTCAGATGTATAAATCCAGCAAGGCTGTCAGGGCAGATAAATTCAGAAAAGTTCCACCGGATACTCAAAGATTCAGGTTCAATAATTTCAATAGTGTCAGTTACAAACACACCAAAATTATCCGTTATGTCGACAACATATCTGTCCTTCTGTAAATTTTCAATATTTTCAGTTATTGCATTGTTTGACCAGTGAACTGAATAAGGTGGATTGCCCCCTAAAATTGTCATATATATACTCCCATCATTTCCTCCATAACAACTGACATCAACCTTATCAAATTGTAAATGAATGGGCTCTTTAATACGGAATGTACTATTCTTAATGCAACCATTGTGATCTTTAACAACTAAAAAATATTCTCCAGTTATTATACCAATTAAATCTTCTTTTATTGAATCATTAGACCAATTATAGTTGTAAGGCTTTGTTCCTCCACTGACACTAATATCAATAATTCCATCGCTGCCACCTGTTATACTGACATCTGTTATGGTAGCAAGAATACTTAATTCCTCCGGTTCTGATAGAATAATACTATCTGTAACTAAATTTCCTTTGCTGTCAATAACAGATATACGGTAAAAATTGTCGGGAGATAGCCCCGTTACAGTTGAATCGGTGGTATTGCCCGGATCATCCCACTGATATTTATAAGGAGGAGTTCCCAATGAGGGGGTGATCGTAGCAGAACCGTCGGAATATCCGAAGCAGGAGATATTAGAGCTGTCTGTAATTGAAATCTCCAGGGGAAATGTGCCAAATAATGGAATTATAATCAGGGATTTGTATGGGTCATTACTTTCTATATAAATTGTATCTGAATAAATCCCTTTGACCGGAGGATCAAAAGTGACTGATAAATGAATACTGTCACCCGGTAATAAAATTGAAGAAGATTTATTCAGGCTGAAAGCAGAATTTTTGGTATAAATTGATGAGATATTAATTGTTTTCCCTGCACCTGAGTTAATTAATGTTAGTTCTTCCATGATATTATCACCATAAAAATTTAAAGTTGAAACCGAATTTAAATTTTTATCCGAAATAGTCAAATAGCCAAATTGACAAGAATCCCTGAGACAACGAACCGAAAAACCGAGCTCCTTATTGAGGCTGAGACTGCTCACTTTTGAATAATCGTAATGCAGAAACCGGTACCATGCGAAGTTACTACTGTACTCAGTTGAAGACCAAAAGTAGGGGAGGGAACCCATACTGCCGAAATCAACCATGTTGCGGTAGCCGCCAGGCAAAGCGCTAAAACCGCTCTCATTGGTTGCCCCGGTATTCGGGCTGATCCAGTGAGTGGTACCGGTTTCTTTTAACTTTCCTCCGGCAATAGATTCCCCTCCCAGATAATCCACCAATTCGGTCCATTCATTGTCAGTAGATACATGCCATCCGACCGGACAAATACCACGGGTTATGCCGGGATTTCTATTATCTGAAGGATTATAATCCATCATCTCATCCCATGGATATAAACCTCCATAGATATTACAGTTGTTTGGAACATCATTGTAACAATATTTTTCTATTATCTCATTATCAGCAGCATCCTGGGATGCATTAATACGCTTACCAATATTCAAATTTTCCTGCAGCCACCATTGCTGACCTATTTTTACGACTTTGTAGACATGGCTGTCACGGATGTCAATGATTGAATCTGTTTCCGCTATGTATCCCATTAATGGAACAGATATTACCGGATTATACGGATCATTGCTTTGGATACGAAGGGTATCAAAATAATAAATCCCCTTTGCGGGCGGATTAAAAATAACATTCATATGGATGCTGTCACCAGATGATAAAACAGCTGAAGTTTTAGTCAGATTAAATACCGGAGTAGCGGTATTAATTGAGGTTATATTTATTGTTTTCCCTGGAGATGAATTGATTATGATGATTGTATCAGTTGTCCGGTCATCTGTAAAATCCAACTTTGAGATCGTCTCCAGATTTTTATCCGAAATAGTCAGATAGCCAAATTGACAAGAATCCATAAGGCAACGGACAGAAAATCCATATAACTTATTACCGAAGTCTTTGTAGACATTGCTGACATTGTAGCTCATGGTCCGGTACCAGTCATAGTCTGCATTGTACCATGTAGAACTCCACCAGTAACCGTTGCCTCTAATGTAGCCGAATGAAATAGCCATATTACTACGGTGGCCACCCGGAAGGGCAGAAAAACCACTCTCATTTGTAGCACCTGTGTTAGGACTTAACCAATGGGTAGTACCTGTTTCTTTCATTTTACCGCCGGCTACCAAAAAATCATCAAGATAGTCTGTTAGATTTGTCCATTCAGCATCTGTCGGAATACGCCATTTTGCAAGACAAACACCTCTGGTTATTCCCGGATTTCCATTATCTGAAGGATTATAATCCATCATTTCTTGCCACTGGTACAAACCGCCATATACATTACACAGACTGTCACTGTTATGATAACAGTATTTCTCTATTATCTCATTGTTGGTTGCATTTTGAGTGCTATCGATCATGATTCCGATATTCAGGTTTTCCTGCATCCACCACTGCTGGCCAATTTTTACAATTTTATAAATCTGGCTGTCGCGGATGTCGATAATGGAGTCAACTTGCTGTGATTTTATTGTAAAAGGGGCAGCAAGAGAAAGGAAAAAAAAGAATAGTTTTTTCATGGTGCAAATGAGATAAGAAGATAATAAAGTTATGATTTTTTTGCTGAAAATGAGTTATTTACTTCTAAAATAACAAGTGTTTATATTTGAGCTTTCTGATCTGTAATTCAGTTAAGAAGGAAAATGAAAGTTGAAATAAATTAAAAATTCTCAATTAACCGAGAACTGAGAGCGGAGAACCGAGAACTATTTCCCTCAGCCTTAGTCTAAGCCTTTTGATCCATCATTCCACGATGATCTTCCCCCTGTAAAGTTTCTGCCCTCTCAATTCAATGAAATAGAATCCAGCTTTCAGACCTTCTTTATCAAGGACATACTTTGATGTGTTGATATTATTTACGATTCTGCAGACCTTTCCCGAGAGATCCATGATGTACAGGGCATAAGACTGCCCGTCAGGATTGTTAAATGTCAGGATTGTACTCTCGCTGAATGGATTGGGATATACTGAAAATCTTTCTGCTTTTATCCCATTTAAGCCTTCGATCAAAACCCGGTTATCTTCAATATTCGACATTGAACGGGTATATGGACCTGGTTCATCTTTCCTGCCTGAATATCCCGTTGGATAACATGGATCTTTTAGAACCCCTGCAACACGATAATAATATCTTTTTGCAAGTGCATCCGGATCAGTATCTGTAAAATTATTGATACTACCTACTGTCTGGTATTCAGTCAGACCAGTTGAATCAGTTCCACGATAAATCACATAGGAAGTAAGATAATCTCCGATGTCATTAATCCCTTCAATCCTGTAATCTGTCCACGAAAGATTGATTCCACCAATTGAACTCACATACTGCAGGAAGCTGGGCCTGTGGTACCGGCTATCTTCCAGTTCCGATTGATTCCCGCAGGTATCGGTTATTGTGATCTTATAAAGGTATGACCTGCTTTCGGGATCCCCGGTTTCATCCCTGAAAATACTCAGTTCTCCTGCATCCTTATTCCCGATATATATATACTGTCCAATTTCATATTCCCTGTAAATGTTATAAGCTGCAATCCCTGCATCCGGATTTTTTCCCCAGACAATAATATTTTTCCCGGATGTCAGGTCTACGGTAACAATACATATTTTCTCTGAATCCGAAGGAAGAACATTATTAATCATAAAGCTTTCTAAGTCTTCACATCCATTGCTATCAGTAACTGTAACATTATAATTTCCTGAAGATAAGCCGGAGACATTCTTCGTCAATGCTCCATTTGACCAGGAATAAATATATGGAGGAGTTCCGCCTGAATGATTCAGATTTATAAATCCGGTGCTGCTGCCAGGGCAGAGATAATCTGAATGATAGTCTGACCATACATCTAAAGGTTCAGGTTGTGACAATCGGATACTATCCCTGACTGTCCATCCTAACCTGTCCGTAATGGTTACATGGTAAAATTTATCTGAAATTAATCCGGTGACAGTCGAATCCGTGCTATTGGCTGAATCGTCCCACTGGTATTGAAACGGGGAAGTTCCGAGTGATGGTGTTACTGTTGAAGAACCATCATTAAAACCGTAACAAGAAATATTACTGCTATCTGTGAAAGTAATTTCCGGAGGAAACGTGCCATTTAACGGTATAGTAATCAAAGGATTAAATGGATCATCACTTGCAATAAACAGAGTATCCTGATAGATATCCTTAACCGGTGGATTAAAATTAATGGTTAAATGGATGGTGTCGCCTGATGATATGGTTTCAGAAGAGTAATTCAGATTAAAAACAGAATTATTATTATAGATAGATGAAATATTTATTGTTTTATCAGTGCTTGAATTAATTACTAAAAGTTCTTTTGATATATTATAACCATAAAAACTCAAAACTGATTCTGATTTAAAATTTAAATCCGAGATAACCAAATAGCTAAACTGATCAGAATCCCTGAGACAGCGGATTGGGAAACTACATGTCTTTCCACAGCCTCCCCAACGGTATAAAATATTACTGCCAAGCATATTGTATCTGTTCCAGGCATAACCATTATTGCTCTCCGTTGCAGACCAAAAAATGAGTGTTATGCCATTTTCAGCGAATCCTCTATTATCATTGCGGTAGCCACTTGACAATGCAGTAAATCCACTCTCACCTGTTTCTCTGATTTTAGCACCTGCTACAGATTCTCCTCCCCAAAAATCAGTCAATACATTCCATTCATTGTCGGTTGGCAGATGCCATCCCGCAGGACATACACCCTGGGTTATTCCTTGACTTCCATTATCTGAAGGATGGTAATCCATCATTTCATTCCATTGGTATAATCCTCCATATGTATAGCAATTACCCGGATCATCATTGTAACAATATTTTTCGGGGGCTCCGTTATTTGTAGCATCCATGCTGGTATTAATCTGGGTTCCGATATTCAGGTTCTCCTTCATCCACCATTGATTGCCAATCTTTACAACTTGATAAATTTTATCATTGCGAATATCAATTATAGAATCAGTCTGGGGTCCGTATCCAGTGATGGGAATTTTAATCAATGGCTTAAATGGATCATCACTTTCAATACTGATTGTATCGAAATAATTATTTCTTTTTAATGGCGGATTATAAGCAATGTTCAGATGTATGCTGTCGCCAGGTAATAAGATTAAGGATGATTTATTAAGACTGAAAACCAGGTTCTCGTTATGTATTGATGAGATATTAATTATTTTTTCTGTTCCTGAATTCATTAATATAACTTCCTTCAAATTATTGTTACTATAAAATTTCAGATCAGGAACCGGATTGAAATGATCATCCGAAATTGTTAAATAGCTGAATTGATTTGAATCCCTGATGCAACGAACTGATAAACCAACCTCCTTGAGGTAACCCCAATGATGTCCTACAACCGAATGCCCGAAATCAATGCTCCAGTAGAATGCGCATCCGCTGTTGTAAAGACTGCTTTCCGTAGAAGAATAAAAGGCGCTCAACCAATCCTTACTAAAGAAACCGTCATCCATAAGAAAACCGCCTCCCAATGCAGTAAAGCCACTCTCGTTCGTGGCACCTGTATTTGGACTTGCCCAATGCATTGTACCTGTTTCTTTTAACTTTCCTCCTGCAACGGATTCATCTCCCAGGCAATCCGTCATTTCAGTCCATTCATTATCTGTTGGCAGATGCCATCCTGCAGGACAAACTCCTCTGGTTATTCCTGGATTTCCAGTATCTGAAGGATTATAATCCATCATTTCATCCCACCGATATAATCCTCCATATATCTTACAGTTAATTGTACTATTACCAAAACAGTATTTTTCGATAATTCCATTATCCGTATCATCTTGGGAACCATTAAGCCGGGTACCAATATTCAGGTTTTCCTGCATCCACCATTGCTGGCCAATTTTGACGACTTTATATATCTGCTGATCGCGAATATCAATGATTGAATCCATTTCCGGTATATACCCCATCAACGGAACAGATATTACCGGAATATATGGATCATTGCTTTGAATAAGCAGGGTATCAAAATAATATTTTCCTTTCTGAGAAGGACTAAAAGAAACAATCAGATGAATACTGTCTCCTGGCAATAAGGTTATTGATGATTTACTGAGGTTATACGCAGCAGTCGTATTTTGTATTGAAATGACATTAATTGTTTTATTCGCACCGGAATTGATTAATAT
>JBGPAO010000031.1:0-16705 GCA_041480755.1 Bacteroidia bacterium | reverse complement strand
GCTGGCAGGCCAGATAGACAAGCCGGTTTATTTTATTCTCCGGAACAGATCTGCGGATAAATACAGGGAGCAGTACCCTCATCTGTCACTCTTTTATGAAAAGAATGGTTTTGTATTTTTAAAACGGGATTTGAAATAGATGGCTTCAAATGATAGGAAATAATGTCATAGCTATTGTTCTGCCTGCATATAATGCTGAAAAAACACTGGAATCAACATTCCATGAAATACCGTTTGATATTGTTGATCATGTGATACTTGTTGATGACAGAAGTTTTGACAAAACGGTTGAGCTGGCCCGGAAACTTGGCATCAGATATATAATCGAACACAGTGAAAACAAAGGTTACGGAGGCAACCAGAAAACCTGCTATGATAAAGCCCTCGAAATTAACGCAGACATTATCGTGATGCTGCATCCCGATTACCAGTACACTCCAAAGCTAATACATTCCATGTGCTACCTTATAGCCAATAATGTATATAAGGTTGTCATGGGTTCAAGGATCCTCGGTAAAGGGGCCCTCAAAGGAGGCATGCCTTATTATAAATATGTGGCAAACCGGATATTGACGCTGATTCAAAATATCCTTATGAATAAGAAATTATCTGAGTATCACACTGGTTACCGGGCTTTTTCTGCAGAAGTACTCAGGAATATAAACTACAGTCTGAATTCGGATGATTTTATTTTTGATAACCAGATGATTGCACAGATCCTGTGGGCCGGTTATGATATCGCTGAAATTACATGC
Organism: Bacteroidia bacterium; assembly: GCA_041480755.1. Classification (GTDB taxonomy): domain Bacteria; phylum Bacteroidota; class Bacteroidia; order Bacteroidales; family SM23-62; genus LJUQ01. Next base: position 15,950 of record JBGPAO010000031.1, on the reverse strand, counting down.
CCAACCAGGTATTTTGAGGAAGCATCTTCAATTAATTTTGGCAGAAGCATAAGATACGGTCTGGGCGTGATTGGAGTGTCTTTTTCATATCTGTTCGCTAAACTTGGGATCCATAAGGCAAAGATCTTTACCAAAGAATGAATATCAGCAATACAAAAGTTGCATCAACATTTCATCGGACCTTAAAAGTTTAATAATTTTGTGGCTCCTCAGATTTTAAGAAAATGATAATCACAAAACGCTCATACCCGCGGGCAGCGCTGCTGGGTAATCCTTCAGATGGCTACTATGGCAAGACCATAGCATTTCCCTTTGATAATTTCTCCGCAGAAGTGATGCTCTGGGAAACACCTGAAGTGGAAATATTACCGGCTGAGTATGACTCCAATGTTTTTAACAGCATATCTGAACTGGCACATGATGTCAAATTATATGGTTATTATGGCGGTATAAGACTTCTGAAAGCAGCGGTTAAAAGATTTTATGACTATTGTTCAGAAAACGGCATAAAGCTCAATGACCGGAATTTTACTATCCGCTATAAGTCGGATATTCCGTACAAATTAGGCCTGGCCGGTTCCAGTGCAATAATTACAGCCTGCATTAAGGCTCTTATGATCTTTTTTGGGGTGGAAATTCCCAGACCTGTTCTGGCCAACCTTATCCTGTCTGTTGAACTTGATGAACTTGGTATCGGGGCAGGACTGCAGGACCGGGTAGTCCAGTCATATGAGTCACCTGTTTATATGGATTTCAACAAGGAACTGATGGATAAACAGGGTTATGGTGATTACAGGCCTCTTAACAGCAAATTGTTCAGAAATATTTATATTGCTTACAGAACCGATCTCGCGGAGGGATCAGAAGTGGTGCATAATAATTTCAGGGAAAGATATCATTTCGGTGATGCTGCAGTTCTTGCTGCTATAAGCGAATGGGCTGACCTGACTGTTAAAGGCATGGAAGCTCTGGAAAGGGGTGATATGGTAAGGCTTGCAGGGCTTATGAACCGGAATTTTGATATCAGGAGATCCGTAATGAATATATCAGAAAAAAATATCCAGATGGTTGAAACAGCCAGGAGTATTGGAGCAAGTGCGAAGTTTACCGGTTCCGGAGGTGCTATTATAGGAACGTTTGTGGATGATAAAATGTACAGCCAGCTTGTTAAAACTCTGAATGGAATGGATATTCATGTTTTAAAGCCATCGATAGTTCAGAATAAATAAAATCTTATATGATTATTAAGAAAGCAGTGATACCAGCGGCCGGCTTCGGGACCAGGTTTTTGCCGGCCACCAAATCCCAGCCTAAGGAAATGCTTCCAATAGTGGATACACCTACGATTCAGTATGTGGTGGAGGAAGCTGTTGAATCCGGTATAACGGATATCCTGATGATTATCGGAAAAGGAAAACGGGCAATTGAGGAATATTTCGATAAAAGTTATGAGCTTGAACAACAGCTTATCGAAAGCAATAAACTTGACGACCTTGAAAAGATTCAGAAAATTACAAGGCTGGCAAATATCCATTTCGTCTGGCAAAAGGAGTTGAATGGACTTGGCGATGCTATTCGTTATGCACGTTATCATGTGAATAATGAACCATTCGTCATACTTCTTGGAGATACCCTGATTGAGGGCAAAGGGGAACCTATTACCATGCAGTTGCTTAAAGTTTATGAGAAATATAAACGGTCTGTAGTTGCGCTCGAAGAAGTGGATATGCAGGTTGTGGGCCGTTATGGCGTAATTGGCGGGAAGGAAATCGAGAGTGATGTTTATAAGGTGGAATCTTTTGTGGAAAAGCCTGATATTGATAAGGCCCCTTCAAACCTGGCAATAGCCAGCAGGTACATTTTTACTCCGGAGATTTTTAAGTACCTGGACAGAGTTAAACCTGGAAAGAATAATGAGGTCCAGCTTACAGATGCCATGCAGCTAATGCTTCATGATCACGATATGTATGGTCTCAGGTTTAACGGAAAAAGATATGATATTGGAAGCAAGATTGATTTTCTTAAAACCAATGTAATATATGGTCTGAAAAGAGATGACCTTGGCCCTGAATTCCGCAAATGGCTTAATGAATATTTGAAAGAAAAATAATTACTCCAATGCCGTCCACTTCACGCCCAACCCCCTTCACCCTACGCCCTCTGCTCTTCACTCTTCGCTCTTTGCCCTGCGCTCTCCGCTCCATGCCCCATGCCCCATGCCTAAACCACTAAAAACTATAGATATGAATAAAAAAGCTGTCATAAGTAATTTAATTGTCATAATTGTACTTCTTATTGTTAGTTCCTGCACAGGTAAGGCTCCCAAGGGCCCCTGGACAGAGCTGTTTAATGGTGAAAATCTTGATGGATGGGTGCAAAAAGGGGGTAAAGCAATTTATGAAGCAAAAGACAATATGATAATTGGTACAACAGTCCCTAATACTGAAAATAGTTTTCTCTGCACGGAAAAAATCTACGGTGATTTTATCCTTGAGCTGGAGGTAATGGACGACACTGCCTTGAATTCAGGGATTCAGTTCCGCAGCAATGCATATCAGAATGGAAGAGTTCACGGGTATCAGGCTGAGATAGATCCGACTACTGGCGGTTACAGTGGTGGCATATATGATGAAGCGAGGCGGGCCTGGCTGCAATATCTTGCAGAAAATGAACCCGGCAGGAACGCTTATAAAGTTGGTAAGTGGAATAAATACCGGATTGAAGCCATCGGCAATTCATTGAAAACATGGATCAATGGCATGATGTGTGCCAATATCATTGATGAAGCTGATGACAGCGGTTTTATCTCTCTTCAGGTACATAGTGTGAATGTGGCAAATAAGCCATGGACCGAAGGGATCCAGGTAAAATGGAGAAATATTCGCATACTGACTGAAAATCCTGAAAAGTACAGACTGGTCGGTGATAAAGAAATTCCCGTGACTGTGACATTGATTACAAATGATCTGACAGAAGCTGAAAAAGCAAAAGGCTGGAAACTCTTATTTGACGGGAAAACTACCCAGGGATGGAGAGGAGCTCACATGGAAGGTTTTCCTGGATCTGGATGGACAATTGACCCGGATGGCTCGTTAACAGTGAAAACAACTGGAGGTGGAGAGTCTGCAAAAGGAGGCGATATTGTTACAATTGATGAATATTCCAATTTTGAGTTATTGGCAGAGGTAAGGATTACCCCCGGTGCCAACAGCGGCATCAAGTATTATGTTACGGAAAATGAAAAAACTGAAGGTTCTGCAATTGGACTGGAATACCAGATTCTTGATGATAATCTTAATCCTGATGCACAGGAGGGAATTCAGGGAAACCGTACATTAGCATCCCTCTATGACCTGATTCCTGCCGCTGCCAATAAATATGTGTGCCAGATCGGACAATGGAATATGGTCAGGATCCTGTCAAAGAATAATCATGTTGAACATTGGCTTAATGGCAGCAAGGTCCTTGAATATGAAAGGGGATCAGACGAATTCCGTAAACTTGTAGCCATAAGTAAATATAAGATTTGGAAAAATTTCGGTGAGGCTGAAAAGGGGCACATCCTGTTGCAGGAACACGGTACTCCGGTATCTTTCAGGAATATTAAAATACGAGAACTTTAGTAGTGAGCAGTGAAGAGTGAGCAGTGAAGAGTGAGGCGTGAGGCGTGAACAATAAGATCTCAGGCGTTAACTTTGAAATAAAAATTTAATTTTACATAACCTATAATTCTAAATCTAAGTGTTACCTATGAAATTCAAATCATTAACGACCAGGATTAAATATCCGGTTATTCTCATTCTGATATCTGTTGTCCTTTTATCACCGGCATGCAGACAATCTAACAAAGGATCAGCACAAGCTGATTCGATAAAACAGAAAGGCATTGTTGTAGCGGATAACAAGGTCGAAAAGAAGGTCGACGTTTTTGTGGACGGGAATCTTTTTACTTCTTATTTGTACAGGGAGGATCTTGAAAAGCCGATATTATTCCCTGTTGTAACTGCTTCAGGAACCATTGTGACGCGTGGTTTTCCGCTCCAGCCAAGGGAAAACGAAAGAGTCGATCATCCGCATCAGGTAGGTGTCTGGTTCAATTATGGCGATGTTAATGGTTTTGATTTCTGGAACAATTCCTATAATATACCTGCTCAGGACAAGGCAAAATATGGAAGGATTGTTCATAGAAGTGTTGACAGGGCTATAAGTAAAGACCATTCTGGAGTAATTGAAGTTACCATGGACTGGATGGTTCAACATGATCCGCTGTTGCCTGCTGTTGCTCTTCTTACTGAAAAATCTACGTTCGAATTTATGGGGGATCAGAAAACAAGAACTATTGACCGGACAATTGGCCTTACTGCCAATACTGAAGATGTGGTTTTTAAGGATAATAAAGAAGGACTTTTTGCTATACGTGTAGACCGCGCGTTCGAATATCCATCTGAAGAACCGCTGGTTTATACAGATACACAGGGAAATCCTTCAATGGTGAAGGTTCTCAACAATGAGGGAGTCAATGGCCATTACAGGAGCAGTACAGGAGTTGAAGGAACAGATGTGTGGGCTAAACGAGCCGACTGGGTTAGCCTTTCAGCTACAAAAAATGGAGAGGATATATCCATAGTCATTTTTGATCATCCATTAAATCCGGGTTATCCTGCATACTGGCATGCCAGAGGCTACGGACTGTTTGCGGTAAATAATCTGGGGCAGAAAATATTCAGCGACGGCAAAGAGGAGCTTAATTTTACACTGAAAAAAGGAGAGAGCGTGACTTTCCGTTACAGGCTTTATATCACTTCAGGCTATAAAGCGACAGATGATGAATTAAATAAACAATTCAGCGAGTTCTCCGGGAAGAAATAATCAAGAGTCAATACTTGCCGGTAGCTTCAGCCGACGGCAAGTATTGAGCATTGCCATGTAACCCTGTACCCTGTACCCTGTACCCTGTACCCTGTACCCTGTACCTTGTACCCCGTACCCTGTACCTTGCACCCTGTCTCTTCAAAGCTTTACCTCTTTTCTTAGGGAGTTGCTTTCCTTCGCTGCCTCTATTATCCTGATCACATCCCTGCCTTGTTCAGCGGTAACAGCAGGTTTATGATTATTAGTTATGGCATCCCAAATGTCATCGTAATAGGCCATGTAATTGCCGGGTAGAGTCTTATATTTTTCTTTATATTGCTGTCCATTTATTTCAGTGTTCAATATTCCCCAGTATTCTTCCTGCTCCTCGCCCCAGCCGGGACTTCCGGGCTGCCTGCCTGATTTAAGGTCTTCTTCCTGCGGATCACTGCCCCATTTAAGGAATGAACCGTGGGTTCCATGAAGGGTAAACTTAGGACCGGGTTCGCGGACAAGGTAGCTGACTTTGAGGGTAACTTTAATTTCAGGATATCTGAGCAGAAGAGTAAAGGCATCATCCACTTCCGCACCCGTCCTCAATGCACGTATATCGGCAAAAACTGCTGCTGGCAATCCAAATAATACCAATGCCTGGTCGATAAGATGAGAACCCAGATTATATATGGCACCTGTTTGGGAGGATGGCTGTTCTTTCCAGGATTCTTTCTGCAGATAATTCCTGTAGCGGTCGAAATGGGCTTCATATTCGACAAGACGGCCTAACAAACCTTCATTGATTATTTTTTTAACTGTCATAAAATCCCCGGCCCACCTTCTGTTCTGGAAAACACTCAGAAGCCGGCCTGTTTTTTCAGATAACGAAATCAGTTCGTTGGCTTCTTTGACCCGTAGTGTGAAAGGCTTCTCAACGATCACGTGCTTGTTGGCTTTGATTGCCATTAATGCCATTTCATAATGATCTTTATCGGGAATGTTGACAATTACCAGGTCAACTTTGTCGTCAGTTAAAATTTCTTCATAACTCCTTACTATATTTGCAGATGGATACCTGTCACGTGACCTGTTTTTTGTCCGCTCAAGGATGCTGATAATATTGAATCCTTTATGAGCGTTTAACAGCGGTGCATGGAATATCTCACCTGACATACCAAAAGAAGCCAATGCGGCATTAATTGTTTTCATTTAAAATAATTAATCTTTTAAGATAGCTAATTTATATAAAATGAAAAGAATCCCAATCCTGATCCTCTTTTCAATCCTGTTTTTTGCCTGTAAAAAAATGCCTGAAGAACAGAAAGCGGAAAACATCATACTGTTAATTGGTGATGGAATGGGAATTCCGCACATTTATGCGGGAATGACAGCCCAGCACGGGAAGTTATCTCTCGAAAAATGTACCAATGTGGGATTGCAAAAGACATACTCGATCAATTCATATATCACAGATTCAGGTGCGGGAGCTACCGCAATTGCATGCGGAATAAAAACATTAAACGGAGCTATCGGGGTTAATATGAGAGGATTGCCTGTTAAGTCAATCCTGGAATATGCTGAAGAACATGGATTGTCCACCGGTCTGGTTTCGACAAGCGCAATAACGAATGCCACTCCGGCAAGTTTCATTGCCCATCAGGCTAGCCGTGACGATTATGAAGATATTGCCAGGGACTTTTTAAAAACTGATATAGATATTTTTATAGGAGGAGGGAAAGATCATTTCGACAGGAGGGAGGATAACCATAATCTTCTTGATTCGCTGGAAAGAAAAGGGTATCAGGTAATAACTGATATGAAGGAGATCAAAAATGAAAATGCTAAAATTGCCTGTTTTACTGCGGCGATCCATAATCCTTCAATACTTAATGGCAGGGGGAACATGTTGCCTGACGCTGTTGCTGCATCAATCCGATTCCTGGACAGCAAAAATACGGGATTCTTCATGATGGCTGAGGGTTCACAGATTGACTGGGAGGCCCATGATAATAATACTGATGGAGTTGTTGCTGAAGTAATTGATTTTGATCATGCAATAAATGTTGCTCTTGATTTTGCGAAGAAAAATGGAAATACCCTGGTTATAGTGACCGCGGATCATGAAACCGGAGGTATGGCTATTACCGGAGGGAGTATATCTGAAGGAAAAGTAACAGGTGCGTTTGTAACTGAGGACCATACAGCTGAAATGGTCCCGGTATTTGCATTCGGCCCGGGAGCCGATAAGTTTACAGGGATCTATGAGAACAGGGACATTTTCCGAAAAATGATGGATGTTTTTGGCTTTACCCCTGACAAGTAGTTCAATCCTCCACCCTCTACACTCCGCCCTCCGCCCTTAGCTCTCAGCTCTCAGCCCTATGCTCCATGCCCCATGCTCCAACTTTGGTACGAAGTATGCACTTGAGAAAGAAAATGAAACTATTTTTTAAATTTATTATTGTTTTTTTGCTGATTTCATCTGCAGTATCAGGACAGGATGAATATCACACAAGGTCCAGGAAAGCAATTTATCTTTATGAGGCTGCCGGGAGGGAATATACCCTGCTTAATTATAATGAGGCTGTGAGGTTATTAATCCAGGCAATTAAGACAGACGACAGTTTTATAGAGGCGTGGCTTTTAATGGGACAAGTTTGTACTGCTGCAGATTTTATTGAAAAGTCAATTGACGCGTACAAAAAAGCAATTTCACTGGATCCCAGGTTTTTCCCGCCGGCTTATTACCTTGTTGCCCTGAATGAATATTCCATAGGGAAATATGAAGATGCACTTGACCATATGGAATCATTTCTTAAAACGGGATATCAATCAGAAGAGCTAACATCAAATGCACACGAAATTATTCAGAATTGTAACTTTTCAATAAAAGCGGTCGCAAATCCTGTTCCTTTTGAACCTGTAAATCTGGGAGGGAATATCAATACCCAATATGATGAATACTGGCCGAGTCTGTCTGCAGATGAAAGCATTCTGGTTTTTACATCTCAGATCCCGATAGATTCATCAAATCCTGATGTCTATATGAACCGGCAGGAGGATTTCTACTACAGTGAATTTAAAGATGGACAATGGCAGCCTGCCGTCAATGCAGGTTATCCTCCGAATACAGTCAGAAATGAAGGCGCGCAGTCAATATCTGCAAACGGGAAAATTCTTTTTTTCACTGCCTGCAACAGGGAGGATGGAATAGGAAGGTGCGACCTTTATTATTCAGAGAAAAAGGGAGATCGATGGACAATTCCTGCTAATCTCGGAAGGCCCGTCAATACTTCAGGTAATGAAAAACAGCCTTCTGTTTCATCTGATGGAAGAATGCTTTATTTTGTGAGTGACCGGAGTGGAGGTAAGGGAGGCTATGATATCTGGATAAGTCGGAGGGGTGATGACGGGACGTGGCAGGAAGCTGACAATGCCGGTGACAGTATTAATTCAACCGGGGATGAACAATCACCGTTTATTCATCCTGATAATAAAACCCTGTATTTTAGCTCAACAGGATGGCCCGGATTAGGCCGCTATGATATTTACGTGAGCCGGGAAAATGATTCAGACAGATGGTTGGCTCCTGTTAATATTGGTTATCCGATCAATACATGGAATAATGAAGAAGGATTGATTGTGAATCCGGCTGGCAATAAAGCATATTTCTCGTCCGACAGGCTGAGCGGCCAGGGCAGGGATATATTTGAGTTTGAGCTTTATGCAGGTGTCAGGCCGGTTAAAGTATCCTATATGAAGGGAAAGGTTTATGATGCTGAAACTTATCAGCGGCTACAGGCAAGGTTTGAGCTGATTGACCTGAAAAACGGAAAACTTGTAATGGAGTCAATGTCTGAAGCGGAGACAGGTGAATTCCTTGTCTGTATACCGGCGAACACAGATTACGCATTGAATGTTTCAAAGAAAGGATATCTGTTCTATTCTGATTATTTTTCACTTCAGGCTGTTTTTGAAAGGAATGAGCCATACCTGAAAGATGTGCCGCTGAATCCGATTAAAGTAGGTAATAGCATTGTGCTGAGAAATGTCTTTTATGCTTATAATTCATGGGAACTCATGGAGCAATCGAGGATCGAACTGGATAAGGTAGTGCAGCTAATGAATGAAAATCCTTCGCTGATAGTTGAAATAGGCGGTCATACAGATAATACCGGGACATCTGAATATAATGTCGGATTATCGGATAAAAGGGCTGCCTCAGTGACAAATTATCTTGCCAGTCACGGCATTTCCCCAAAAAGAATGACGGCACGCGGTTATGGACTGACACAACCGATAATGACCAATGAAACCGATGAGGGACGGGCAGCGAACCGAAGAACAGAACTGAAAATATTATTCCAATGAAAAAGCTACCTGCAATTCTTGTATATATTCTGATAATTGGTTTACAGAATCCACTGCTGGCTCAGGACAAAAACAAAGGTGATGAATTAAATTTCACGATAATTAAAGACCTGCCTGCAACTTCCATTAAAAATCAGTCTTTTACCAATACATGCTGGAGTTTTTCAGTGATTTCAATGCTCGAATCGGAACTGTTGAGAATGGGAAAGGATACGTTCGATCTCTCAGAAATGTTTGTTGTAAGACATATTTATGAAGAAAAAGCAGAGAAATATATACGGATGCATGGAACTATCAATTTTGCGGGCGGAGGATTTTTCCATGATGTGATCCAGGCACTGGACTCATTCGGGATTGTACCGGATGAAGTATATACGGGACTTGCTGAAGGAGAAAAGATCCATTATCATACAGAGATGGATGATACCCTGAAAGAGTATGTTGAAAAAGTTATTCATGCCGGAAACAATAACTTAACTGCGGAATGGCAGGATGGCTTTACAGCAATACTGGATTCCTCTCTTGGAGTCCTTCCCCGACAATTCACTATTGGAGAGGTGACTTATACTCCTGAAGCTTTTGCTTCTGAACTTAAGATTAATACTGATGATTATATTGAAATAACCTCTTTTAGCCACCATCCGTTTTATCAGCAATTCATTCTTGAAGTACCAGACAACTGGGCGTGGGGTTCCTTTTATAATGTACCTCTGGATGAGCTTCTGGAAATTATTTATTTTTCAATTAATAGCGATTTTACCGTAGCCTGGTCAGCAGACATAAGTGAAAAGGGATTTTCATGGAGTAGCGGTATTGCGGTTGTTCCTGATGATAATCCGGGGAAAATCCATGGTCAGGAAAAGAAAATAACCCAGGAACTCAGGCAGGAGGGATTTGATAAATATGCAACTACCGATGATCACGGGATGCAAATTACCGGCCTCGCTGTTGATATAAATGGTAATAAATATTTCCGCGTGAAAAACTCATGGGGAGTCGCCGGAAGTCCCTATAATGGTTATCTCTATGCTTCTGAATCATATGTCCGGTATAAAACAATAGCAATTATGGTGAACAAAAATGGTATCCCCGGCAATATCAGACAAAAATTAGGAATAGACTGACCTTCCCCTTCATAGATTTATTGTGTTACAGATTCAGGCATTGCCGGAAATTTTATCTTTGTAATGTATTCATTTTCTTATTACAGCTATAATCATATGAAAAGAATTCTGATTTCCCTCCTCTTACTGCTCATTTCTGTATCATTGTTTTCACAAAAAGCATCTGATTGCCTGGATTTAAAGGGATTGGATGAATATATCATGAAATCAATGGGAGAATGGAGAATTCCTGGCTTAGCAATTGCTGTGGTCAGGAATGATACGGTAATTTATGCAAAAGGATATGGCGTAAGGGATATTAACCGGGATGATCCGGTTGATGTCCACACCTTGTTTGCTATTGCTTCAAACACAAAAGCGTTCACAGCATCGGCTCTTGCGGTGCTTGTCGATGAAGGTAAGATCGGCTGGGATGATCATGTTAAAGATTATTTGCCATGGTTCGAACTTTATGATCCTTATGTATCAGACGAAATGCGCGTAAGAGATCTTCTGTGTCACCGGAGCGGATTGAAAACATTCAGCGGTGATCTTTTATGGTATGGGACCAAGTATTCCAGGGAGGAAGTTATCAGAAGGGCCAAATTCCTGGAACCGACATATGGTTTTCGTTATGGGTACGGGTATTCCAATATCATGTTCCTTACTGCAGGTGAAATTATACCTGTGGTTGAGAAAGTAAGCTGGGATCAGTTTATTAAAAAAACTTTTTTTGATCCGCTGGGTATGTCAGAAACTACCACCACTATACGGGGACTGGAATCTTCAAAAAACATAGCTCAACCGCATTATGTCGGGGATCCGGGTGAAAAAACTGTCACCATACCATATGTCAACTGGGATAATATAGGACCGGCGGGATCGATTATGTCCAATGTATCGGATATGTCAAAATGGATACGATTTCAGCTGAATAATGGTAAATGGAATGGAAAGCAGATAATAAGTGAGGAGAATATCTGGGAAACGAGAAAAATCCAGAATTTTCTTGGAATGAACCGGAATACTGAAAATAACCGTCCGAACTCTCATTTCTGGGGGTATGGGATGGGCTGGGGTGTCAGGGATTACCATGGAACAATTGTGGTCAGCCATGGGGGTGGTGCAGATGGCATGATCTCTGAGGTCACCCTTGTTCCAGAAGAAAAATTTGGTCTTGTTATACTGACGAACAGTATAAACCGGCTTCCTTCAGGCCTTGCAGAATATATTCTGGACATGTACTTTAAATCTACTGTCACTGACTGGAGCCGGTTATATCTTGATTCATTCCTTGCAAATCAGGAAAAGAATAAGCAGGAGGAAAATGATTTTGCCGCTAAAAGGGTAAAAGACTCCGGTCCGTCGCTTGATCTTGAGCAATATGCAGGAATCTATGGTGGCGAAATGTACGGAAATGCAGAAGTATTTATTGCAGATAATGAACTCAGGATAAACTTCTTACCAACACCGATTTTCTCAGGTACATTGACTCACTGGCATTTTGATATATTCCGGATAAAACTCAACGATATCCCATCTCTTCCTGAAGGAACAGTTCAGTTCATTATCGGGTCTGACGGCAGGGTTGAAGAAATGAAGATAGACATACCTAATCCCGATTTTTATTTTACAGAACTTGAGTTTAAACGAAAGAATTAAGAAAGACATTATGGATTGCACGAAAGAATCTAATCTCAGATAATGTAATTGTTCCGAAAACTGAAGTATGCGTTTCAATAATAACATAGTCTCCAAATTTTTGTTATTCGTTATACTGGCAGTAACCTGCCTTGCTTTTACCAGTTTCAACCCTGTACCGCATTTTTCGATTGGCAGGCACCCTACTGATCCGCAATTTCTCGATACATCTTCCGTTTGGGTAGATTCTGTTCTTAATTCCCTTTCCCTTGATGAAAAGATTGCCCAGATGATGATGATAGCTGCTTACTCAAACAGGGATCCTGAACATGAGGAAGAAATCATCCAGCTCATTGAGAAGCACAAGGTTGGTGGAGTTGTCTTTTTTCAGGGAGGACCTGTAAGACAGGCAATAATGACTAACCATTTTCAATCAGTCAGCCATACTCCATTACTTATAGCTATTGATGCTGAATGGGGATTAGGCATGAGACTCGACAGCACGCTGATTTATCCGCGCCAGATGATGCTTGGAGCTATAGAGGATAATGACCTTATATATCAGATGGGGAGGGATATTGCCTTACAACTCAGGCGGATCGGGGTTCATATTAACTTTGCACCTGTTGTTGACATTAATAATAATCCGCAAAATCCTGTAATAAACAGCAGGTCTTTCGGAGAGATCCCTGATAATGTCATACTCAAAGGAATTGCTTATATGCAGGGTATGCAGGATAACGGATTGCTCTGTACTGCAAAGCATTTCCCGGGACATGGCGATACAGAATCGGATTCACATCTGACGCTTCCCTTGATTCCATATTCTATAAACCGGCTTAAGGAGATTGAGTTGAGGCCTTTTACTGAATGCATTTTGAATGGGTTGTCAGGTGTGATGGCCGCGCATTTATTTATACCTTCCCTTGATTCCACTCCGGGCAGAGCGTCATCTCTATCATACAATATTGTGACAAGCCTGCTTCAGAATGAACTTGGATTTAAAGGACTTATATTCACTGACGCGATGAATATGAAAGCTGTGAGTGAGTTTAACGAACCTGGCGAGATGGAAGTTCTTGCTGTTCAGGCAGGTGTTGATATAATAGTCATGCCGCCCGATATTCCAAAAGCAATCCAGTCCATCAGACGGGAAGTGAGAAAAGGTACAATCAGTGAAGAGGAAATAAACAGGCGTTGCAGAAAAATTCTGGCTGCTAAAAAATGGGCAGGACTCGACCATTACAAACCGGCAGAGATCAATGGTATATATGAAGATCTGAATACGAATGTCTATAAATCATTGCAGTACAGTCTGGTGGAAAACTCCATAACACTTTTAAAAGATAGATCCGGATTAATACCTGTTAAACGTCTTGATACTTTAAAAATAGCCAGTCTGGCATTCAATGAAGAAACTATCAATACTTTCCAGCAATACCTGGAATTATATACAGATGTTGACCATTACCGTATAATAATTGATTCAGGAAAAGTAAATACCGATTCCCTGCTTAAGTTACTTGATCCGTATAATCTGGTAATTACAGGAATTCACAACACGGATATGAGGGTCACCAGGAATTATGGAATCTCCGATGAATTATTTTCAATCATTAATACAATTGCCGATCATAAATGCGTGATCATGAACCTGTTCGCAAATCCTTACAGTCTGAGCAGGCTGGCAGATTCTAATCAGATATCAGCAATCATTATTGGATATGAGGACAATGATCTGACCCAGATGTTTACCGCCCAGCTCATTTTCGGAGGTGTGCCGGCCAGGGGAAAACTGCCTGTCAGTGCAGGTAAGATATATATAGCGGGTGATGGGATCTCAACAGTTGGGGGATTCAGGTTGAAATATTCTCTGCCGGAATCAGCAGGTATTAATTCCGGTATGCTTTATAAAATTGATTCGCTGGCGTTATCTGCTATTGAACAAAAGGCAATTCCGGGTTGCCAGGTTCTGGCAGCGAGAAATGGAACGGTTTTCTATCATAAGGCTTTTGGATATCAGACTTATGAGAAAAAGAGGCCTGTGCTCCTGACTGATATTTATGATGTGGCTTCAATCTCCAAAATTACCGGAACTCTTCCATCCCTTATCAGACTTACAGACCGTGGCATACTGAATGTCGACTCCACTCTTTCAGCTTATCTTCCCTGGCTTGATACATGCGAGAAGGGAGATCTGGTAATAAAGGATATCCTTACTCATTCTTCAGGTCTGATTCCATTTATACCATATTATTATTATACAATTGAACCACTTGATCCTGATGATGATTTAATAAGCGACAAACTGTCTTCAAGATATCCTTACCAGCTCTCAGAAAACGTATTTCTGAATAAAAACCTTAAATACAAGGATAATGTTTATTCGGAAACATTTTCAGAAGATTACCCTTACCAGGTTGCAGAACGTCTTTTTATGAACCGGATTTACAGGGATTCGATATATTACTGGAACATCAATTCTCCGCTTTCCGGGATAAAGGAATATAAGTATAGTGATGTCGGATACTATTTCTTCCAGCAGATAATTGAGGAACTTACCGATACCAGCCTGTATTCATATGTCTATCATAATTTCTATAAATATCTTGGTGTTAATCTGACCGGGTATGTTCCATTAAAAAGATTCCCTAAAGATCGCATTGCTCCTACTGAAAATGATCTGTATTTCAGGAGGCAGCTGCTTCAGGGATATGTACATGATCCGGGTACAGCTATGATGGGAGGAATTGCCGGCCATGCTGGTGTTTTTAGCAACGCAAATGATCTTGCCAAGATAATGCAGATGTATCTGCAGAAAGGAGTATACGGCGGCAGAAGATATTTCTCGGAAGCTACATTTGATCTTTTTAACACTTGCATTTATTGCAATGAAGGTATCAGACGGGGACTGGGATTTGATAAGCCTGAACTGGACCCGGAAAAAGAGGGCCCAACCTGTCCTGGTGCATCGCCAGGCAGTTTCGGACATTCAGGCTTTACAGGAACCCTGGCATGGGCCGACCCTGATTTCGGGATTGTTTATGTTTTCATTTCCAACCGCGTTTATCCCGATCAGGATAATTCTAAACTCTACGATCTCAGCACAAGGACAATAATTCAGCAGGTACTATATGACGCAATCATAAACGATGATAATTAAACAGTACAAGAATGAAACCAACACATATTGAACACATAGGGATTGCAGTAACGGATCTACAGGCGGCTGTACGTTTTTATGAAGATGTCTTTGGTCTGAAATGTTATGCAATTGAAGAAGTCCCCGATCAGAAAGTCAGAACTGCCTTTTTCAGGATTGACAATACGAAAATTGAGCTTCTTGAGTCAACTGATCCTGAAGGACCCATTGGAAAATTCATCGAGAAAAGGGGAGAGGGAATTCATCACATTGCATTTGCTGTCGAAGACGTGAATTCTGCCTTACAGGAAATTGGAGAAAAAGGAGTTCAATTGATTGATAAGCAGTCCAGAAAAGGAGCAGAAGGATTATCAATAGGATTTCTACATCCAAAATCCAGTTTTGGTGTACTGACCGAATTATGCGGAAAAATATGAGAATATTTTAATCAGTTGGTTTGAATTAATTTAATTAAAGTAGTATTTGACAGTTTGTTGTACGTATATTCCCTGATTTCACTGAAAGTATGCCGGATTACGCAGGTCGTCTCATCTTTGCAATGTTCACAAGGCTGGTAGTATTTCTCGGATGTGCATAGAAGCAATGAAATAGTACCTTCAAAAAGTCTGACGATTTCAAGCAAATTGATATCGGCTGGATTTTTGATCAGAAAGTAACCACCATTCTTACCAAGCCTGCTTCTTAAATAACCGTTTTTTTTCAGTTCCAGTAAAATGGACTCTAAGAACCGTTTGGGAATTTTTTCACTTTCTGCAATCTGGTTTATCAGTAAAGTGCCTTTACCAAATTCTCTGGCAAGTTTTGTCATAGCTAGTATGGCGTACCTT
>JBGPAO010000030.1:0-16792 GCA_041480755.1 Bacteroidia bacterium | reverse complement strand
GGTATATATTTAGTTCCCCGGCAGATTTAAGATTTTTCAGTCCGGTCTGGAACCGGTTATCCTCAATGTTTGACATGGAGTGACTGTAGGGGCCTGAATCAGCTTTTTTGCCCGTTCCATCAGGATAACAATCTGATGGCCTTTGTACAGCTACCCTGTAATAATAAAGTGAATTTTCAGGATTCGCTTCAGTATATGCGGCAGTGCTGCTGGACATTGAATAAATATTCGCAAAGTTACTCAGTGTCTGGGAACGGTAAATGTAATATGTACCATATTCAAAACCATAATAAGCATCCCAGGAAAGCTGCACATCCCCGGTTGTCATGTTTGTTGATGTAATCAGGTGAATGGTTTTATGTGGTTTACACAGATCGATATCTGATTCGATTCCTTCCTCATCAGTGGCTGTAATTTTGTATATCCAGGCCTGTCTTGCAGGATCAGCAATTGTATCCACAAAAACACTAAGTGCTTCGTAGGGTAAATTCCCGATACGTTCGTACTGACCGGCAACAGTACTTTCCCTATAAATATTATATTCTGTAACCTTGGCCAGCCCTTTTTTCTCCCATATCACAAGATTCTTACCTGTTTCCATATCGACGGTAACCATACATATCTGGGGTGCGACGAAAAGAGTTATCGGGGCACTCTGTATAGTATCGCACATATTTGATACCTGACATACATAAGTTCCTTCGTTCAAGGGTCCCATACCACTGATTCTGAATTCAGGCAATTTCGCTTCCTCAATACTCTTTCCATCAATTGACCATCCAAAGGTTATTGGTTCTGTTCCCCTGGCACGTATTTCAAGCCTGATGTCAGCACCTTCACTGACCCACTGACTTTCAGTCTGGAATAGGATCTCAGGGGGAGAATTAACTTCAAGTTTCACATTATGGCTGAGCAACATACCATACCCGTTTGTTATTATACAGATGTAATCAGCTATATCATTTCTTTTTACTGAACTCAGTATTAAAGTATTTGCGACAGCCCCAGGGATTGTATCGCCATTTTTCAGCCATTGGAAGGTGGCTGTACCTTCAATTATAACTCTGAATTCGACTCTTTCATCAAGGCACGCGATCTGGCTGAAAGGCTGATGTATAATCTGAACCGGATCTCCCTGGTTTTCAAATGCGCCAATATCAATAATTTCATGCCTTACTCTCTTATTACCTGCAATATCCTTATCGGAAAGCAATAATTGTCCGATATCCGGAAATCCTTTATTAATGTTAGGAGATAGATCGGTAATTGACCAGTCGGCCTGCAGGGCGTCAAATTGAGGGCCCGGCCCTGATGTGGGATTTTTAAAAACAGGATCGCTGTTAATGTTCCCTTGATACACACCCTCATGGCTGAAAAACATCCTTTCCTGTCCGCCCTGGATATTGTTGAAATAAAAATTCAGGCTATGGTCTGACCATATTTGTACACCATCCACCTCAGGATTACTTGTTTTGTTGCCCCAGATAATCGAATTATAAATGTCCGGATTGGAGTTTGTGAAATGCAAACTCTCCCATCTGGTGGATAAGTTATTACAGATAGTGTTTCCATAAAATAATGGTTTTGAATCAGTCAGACAGATCGCTCCTCCGATATCTGCGTAATTATTGCAGATTACATTATATAAAATCTCAGGCTTGCCTTTAAATACCTGAATTCCTCCGCCTGAATAACCTATGAAATCATCTGAAGAGATCACGGAATTATTTACGATAAAATTATTTATAATCCTTGGTTTTGAATAAGAACCAACATAAATACCTCCTCCATCTCTTCTGGCAATATTCCTGTAAATAATGTTTCCGGAAATAAGAGGGTGAGAATACATATCGATCCCTATACCTCCTCCTGAAAAAGCAATATTTTTTTGTATAGTGCAATTCGAGATTTCCAGATTAGAGAAATATTTTATCTGGATTGCTGAGCCACGCGTGCCTTCGTAGCTGAATGTCAGATGTTTTGCGTATTGTATAGTACAATATACAAGTTTTGAAGAGTCATTATCACTCATTTCTCCATTTGCTCCATATTCACTGTTATCAAAAATGATCCCTTGCCAGGATCCTGAAATATCTGATGACAGGTTAGCAAATCCGGTGGTATCTTTTACAGTAAAAACAATACGGGAATTGATCAATCCATTAGCTTTGATTGTTCCTTGAACCTGCATTTTGTAATTTCCCTGAAACTCAATATGAGTTCCAGGTGCGATATTTAATGTTACACCATCGGCTATAACAATATCACCTGTAATCCTGACAGTATCAGCGATCCATGAAGTATTTTCAGTTAATGTGTCCGATGCAGTTATCGAGTTTATATGCTTCTCATAAGCTCCTATATCAATGATCCCATGAATAATTCTTGGATTTCCATTGAGGTCAGCCTCCACCGCCAATTCTTCCATTACATCATTTGTGCCGCGATTAATAGCCGGACTTGTATTAGATAAAATCCACTCAGCGTTAAGTCCGTCAGCATCTATCCCTGTATTTACAGAAGGACTTATGATCTGCGGATCATTTTCAATAATATTTCCATATTTCCCATTGTAATCAGGAATTCCGGCAATTCCACCCTGAATAACACTATTATAAAAGTTGGGTGTTGAGGATACACTGCTGATCCTGATCTGGTTGGCAGTTTTTATTCCGTAAGATTCCGTATTTCCCCAGATTATATTATTAAAGAAATCTGCATTGCAAAGGCCCCAGAATTCAATACCTCCGCCATATGCGGCATGGTTATTACATACGTGGTTATTAAAAAACTTAGGCATTGAGGAGGAAATCTTAATTCCTCCAGCTATCGGGGCAAAATTATTTACAATAAGATTGCCTGTAATAACTTCCTGTGATGAGTTTAGAAATATTGCACCACCCCATTGATCAGCGATATTATTACTGAATATATTATTCAGTATTGTTCCTTTTCCATATATGCTGTGAATAGCACCTCCATTCAATGACTTGTTTCTGACAAACAGACAACTCCGGATGAATGGCGCTGAATTATATTCCAGGTACAAAGCTCCTCCATTCCGCACAGCTATATTGTTAATAAATGTACAACGGGCTATTTCAGGGCCGGAATTAAAACATGCTGTATAAATGGCACCCCCATCAGTCCTGGACAAATTGTTATTAAATAAACAATTCTTAATCTGCACGTATGGGAAATTTCTATTGAAAATTGCTCCACCTCCAGTTTCATTTCCGGTTATAATTGATTTGGCATATTGGAATTTGCAAAATTGAAAAACTGAGGTATCACTGCCCCACATAGTCCCATCCGAATTATCAATTTTAATCCCGTTCCAGCCACCATTTCCAATTTCAACATTATAAAATCCGAGAGTGTCTTTTCTTGTGAAAAGTATAGTATCTCCCGGAGCACCCAATGCCCGGACATTTCCTTTAATGCTGAGCATATAGTGTCCCTGGAATTCAACCACAACACCGGGTTGAATTGTAAGGGTCTGGCCCACAGGTACATTAATATTACCCTGGATTCTGTAAGGCGACTTTGCTTTTGTCCATGTTCCTGAGACAGTGCCCGCCGGAACAATGGTTTGAGCACTGATCATTGATGAAAGGAATAACGCTGTGCACAAAGCAAGAATGGAGAAGTTTTTCATATCAGTATTTTTTGAATGTTTCTTTTGTCGCACCTCTCTGATAAATCCACAAATCTACGAGTCCGCAAGTCTGCAAGTCTTCGAGCCTGCAAAAATCTATTAATTAAGGACTTGTAGACTTGTGGATTCTTTTTATTCTACCACAATCCTTCCCCTGTAAATCTTATCCCCGCTCAGCTCAATAATGTAATATCCTTGTTGAAGATCATTTCTTTCCAGTATATATTCTGAACCTGATATATGGTTGATCTCACGTAAAACCTTACCTGTAATATCCATGACTCTCAGCCTGAATAAACCGCTCTCCTGATCAGGGAATTTGAGGATAGCAGTTTCATTAAAGGGATTCGGGTAAATGGTCAATTCCCCGGCAGATTTAAGATTATTCAACCCGGTCTGGAACCGGTTATCCTCGATATTCGACATTGAGTGACTGTATGGGCCGGAATCGGCTTTTTTACCGTTACTTAATACTATTACTTCAGGCAGTTTTACGCCAATTTGATAATAAATTATACCTGTAGGGGGATTTAAATCAGTATATTGTGTCTTTGAGATATCATAGGAAACGGAATCGATGATTTCTGTTGCCAGAGAGTCTGTTCCCCTGAATATGTAGTACCAGCTAATCGGGATGCCTTCGTAATGTTCCCAGATAAGGTTAACCTCACCGCTTGTTCCTTGATTGGCTGTCAGGTGCATGGTTTTATGAGATGCACTGTAAAACGACTCATTACCACATGTATCAACAACAGTTATTACATACCGGTCTGATTCCTTCCTGGGGCTGGAAGTGACATCAGTAAACACAGTTAAATCATTGTAGTCCACACTTCCAAGGAGCATATTCGTGTCCGGAAGCACCTTATAAATATTGTAATACTGAGTACCCTTATCAGGAGTTTTTTCCCACACGACCAGGTTCTTTCCAACTGTGGCATCATAGGTTACCACACCGATTTTTTCACCATTGAAGGGGTATTGGACCGTAATTTCGATGGAATCTTTCTGTCTGCAGCCGAAACGGTCAATTACAGTCACAGGGAAAAATCCTGCAGTATCAATCCTGACTGTTGCAGAATCTTTAATACTCCCTTTCCAGTCATAAACATAGTCAGAAACGCCATCATTGTTCAGCAATTTAACAGATACACCAACACTGTTACTTTCGCAAAAGGTAGTTGGTCCATCAGTTTCAAACTGAAAATCGGGAATATCTGTAACTATAAGATAGACACTGTCAGAAGAGGGCTGATTACAAGAATTCCTGACAGTGACGCTATAATATCCTTCTGCATTCACAGTAACAGTCCTTTCATCAGAACCGGTACTCCACAGATAAGAAGAACTCTCGCCGGCATCCAGTTCAATTGATGCGCCTGAACAAACGCGTTCAAACAGGGGCAGATTAACATATGGATCACTGCATCCGCCGGATGAAGTCTGAATTATAATTCCATCGGCACCGACTGCCCAGCCATGGTAGACATCAGTGAAAAATATGTCTCTTAAAGATTTATCAGTGACAGAGGGTAGAGCATACCATGAATTGCCTCCATCATAAGTATAGATAATAGTACCATTATCACCGCATGCCCATCCATGAATCGGATCATGGAAATATAATCCGAAAAGATGGGAACTGTTTACTGCAGTAATAACATTCCAGTTTGTCCCGCCATTTGTTGTTTTCAGGATGCATCCGTCTGTTCCGACTGCAATGCCGTTATTCGCATCTGTAAAATAAATTGCTGTAAGGAAGGCAGCTCCTGGGGTAACCTGCGGACTCCAGGTCAATCCTCCGTTTGTAGTTTTTAAAATGATACCCTGTTCACCACACAACCACCCGGTGGTCTGATTTACAAAATATATATCATTATAGAGCTTATTCCCATATGTGATCGGATGCCAGATGGATCCTCCATTATCTGTCCATGCAATTTTGCCGCCTCCCGCAACAGTCCAGCCATAATTATTGTCCAGAAAGAACACACTTTGAAACCAGTCGGGCACTCCTGTTTGTTGAACTGACCATGACACACCTCCGTCGTTTGTATGGTAAATATTCCCACCACTGGAAGCAACCCATCCGTGCTTCTTATCTGTAAAGAAAATATCATAATGGGGTTCCGTCGGGGTAAGATGAATTTTTTCAATTGTATCCCAGGATTGGCCTGCATTAATGGTTTTAATTATCGTTCCCTGTTCTCCAACTGTCCAGCCGGTCCTTTCGTCCGTAAAGAAAACCGAATGCAGCATGGACGTCAAAGGAACCGGTTGATTATTCCAGCCGTCGAGAGTGCTGAGGATAGTACCATTATCGCCAACTATCCATCCTTTATTCCGGCTTATAAAGAATATATCAATCAATGTTGAAGCAGTGCCGGAATATTGTTGTTTCCAGTTAATGCCGCCATCATCTGTAAAGAATATTTTTCCATTGTCCCCGACAACCCACCCAATATTAGGATCCATGAAATAAGCATCCCTTATGGTCCCTTCCATCTGTATAAATATTCTGGTCCAGCTTAAACCTCCGTCGGTTGTTTTCATGAGCAGTCCATCGTGACCGGTCAGCCAGCCATAGAGCCTGCCGGAAAAGAATACATTAAAGAAATGGAAATCAGGATCCATTTCAATTTTTTCCCAGGTCTGCCCTCCATTAACTGTATGCAGAACCATATTCCATGCAATTGCCCATCCGTTTTCCAGATCGGTAAAGAAAATATTATTGAACCAGCTTGATTCATTGGGGTATTGCCTGTTCCAGGTGACGCCGCCGTCTGTGGTATGCAAAATCGTATATTCCCCGGCAGCATAACCATTAAGAGTATCGAGGAAAAAGACACTCTCAAGCCATGAACTAACTCCGGAATTCTGCTGCTGCCATATTAGACCATCTGTTGTATGAGATATTGTTCCATTTGTTCCCACTATCCATCCGTGCTTTTCCGGAAGGAAGAATACATCATATAATTGATTATTGCCATAATTCCCCGTAGTCCAGTTTTGCCCGCTATTCAATGTTATTAATCTGGTTCCATTATCGCCCACGGCTATTCCCTCACCAGTATTACCGACAATAATGCTTCTGAGACTGACATTCGTTCCCGAGGACTGAAGATGCCATTGATTATCTAGATTATCGACCGGAATAAATGAACCCAGATCAGGCGGGATATCGGGATTAAGAACAATCCATTCTGAATTGTAAGGATTTGTCCCGGCTGATTTCATCCAGTCGACCTGTCCTTTTGTTACAGAAGATTTCCTGACAAGCCGTTTGTCTTTGGTGGCATTTGGAATACCTGCCACATCCCATCCCGTACCCGGATTACCGGAAAGAACGCCAATTCTGTCAACTATCCGGTATTTTGTTCCTGAAGCATAGATTTTTACCAGGGCGAGAGCATCGTTCCCATTAAAATTAGTTACAGCAGAAATAGTTGCATCAACTGCCGAGGCGTCAATAGCTGAAAGGTTAAAAGACGGGTGAATAATCAGCCAGGAATCATGGCCGTTCAGCATAGTTGGCCCACTCACTTTAAGCGGCCCGGACAAACTACCACCATCATAAGTATAGATAATTCCATATTGATACAGATCAATGGGATGATCGGTGTTGTTTGTAATAGTGATTGAATTATTAAAGCCAGATCCATCAATGTATTCGGAAAAGAATAAATCAGGTATCATTTCAGGATTTTGATTGTTGTACCAGTGATATACCACGTTTGTATCATTTTTTATCGTGTAAATCCGGTTATTTTCAGGTCCGGGTAATTCATGCCGGCCTAAATCCCATGAACCATCAAGACGGAATTTGTACTGGATGGTTTGCCCGACATATATATCATTGATCTGGACAGAATAAATCAAATCGCCTTCCGGATCAGAAAGCCTGGTGATCGACGATCCCCAATTATTAAAAGTGCCTGCCACATCAACTGTATCTTCAGCAGGATCAAACATTCCAATCTCCTGCTGGTAATTCATATTGACAATTAAAGTAACAGTCTTTTTTATTGGGAGGGCATTATCATACCAGTGTTCCACGATATTTTCGCCTGGCTGAACAATATATACCCTGTTTGGAGCCCAGTAAGGCAATTCAGAAGTATTCCAGTCATTATTGATCCGGAATTTATATTCAATTCTCTGACCAATAATTAAATCAGGAATCGTAACCGTGTAAATACCATCGCTGTTAGGATCGTTCATATTTATCACGGGATCTCCCCAGTTGTTGAAAGTACCTACCACATCAACAAAATCAAATAAGGGATCGAAGTTGCCCAGAAACATCTGGTGAGTCATGTTAACATTTAAAGTGACACTTGTCTTTTCAGTATTCAGGGGAATATAAAAATCCTTGCAGCCATTTTCACCGAATTCCCTGCCTGTTTTGTCCCATCCGGCACAGTCGTTAAATACAGCCAGGATGGCAACTATTGGTGTATTGGCTGTTCCATAGAATTTAGACGGGGTGAATGTCATTGAATAACTTCCATCAGGATTAGCATACAAATGAGGCAGAGTACCATCAAATCCGATAGCATCAAATTTAATTTCATGGTTCCAGGAAGTTGGGGATTCATTCACAAGCACAGCAGATGAATGGATTGCTACAGAATCCAGGCCGGCAAGACCTTGTTCTCCATAAAAAGTGCATGCAGAATCAGGATAGAAGGTAAGAGTAATTTCCTGGAAGCCGGTTGCATTTTCAGGCATTATCTTTATTGCAGAAGGCATCTGGGAATAAACTGCGAAAGCAAACATTAGCAGAAATAGGGATAGATATATCCTTAACCTGTACATTTTCATTTGTTACTGATATTATGTTAATTATCCAAATTGTTATTCAATAACTATTCTTGTCCTGAAGATCTTGTCGCCAGAAATTTCAATAATATAAAATCAACATTTTCAGGGTAATTGGTTCAATTTAGTTGATGTATTTAATAATAATTCAGTGAATATTTTTGTTAGATAATACTGATTTATCTAACTGATTTTCAATAAGGTAAGATAAGATTATTTTCATAATATTCCAAGAATAAGGTAATAATTTTATAAGTAATTTGATAAGTGTCTCTGCTGCAAGGGGGATCAAACTTTTTCACACCAATATTAAGTAATTAATCCTTAATATTCCCGTTATCTATTCGTTTGTATAATATCCTGTTCAGAAGGAATGATTATTTTTGCCCGGATTCTCTTTATATGATCCGAAAAACTATATACTTCTTAATCATAGTTGTACTTGCCGGTTTTTTTTCCTGCGAAAGGTTTGATTTAATTACAGATCCTGATGCGAAACTTCGCTTTTCGGTTGATACTGTATATTTCGATACGATCTTTACAACCATAGGCTCAACTACCCGACAACTTAGAATATATAACCATTATGATCAGCCTCTGAAAATCAGTTCAATTAATCTGGCAGGAGGACAGGAATCGGTATTCAGGCTTAACATAGACGGGTTGGCAGAAAATTCTGCAAGAGATATTGAAATACCGCCTGAAGATTCAATTTTCATTTTTGTTGGAGTGACCCTGGACCCGAATAATGCCGATTCGCTCCTTTTGATCCAGGATTCAATAGTTTTTGTCACCAATGGGAATGTCCAGGATGTGAACCTTGTTGCATGGGGACAGGATGTCCATCTGATCAATGGAGAAATTATTGGCAGTGAAACATGGACCAGCGAGAAGCCATACCTTGTGTTTAATTCCATGCTGGTCGATACAAATGAGATCCTGACAATCGAAGAAGGTGCTATCGTACACTTTCACCGTGATTCACGGTTATATGTTGCCGGATCTATCATTATAAACGGTACCAGGGATGACCCGGTTACTTTCCAGGGCGACAGGCTGGAACAGCTTTTTAAGGATATCCCCGGGCAGTGGGATGGATTATGGCTGCTTCCCGGAAGCCATGATAACAGGATCAATTATGCAGTCATAAAGAATGGTATCATAGGGATTGAAGCTGATACTCTTGCCGGCTTAAATGCCCCTACCCTCGAGATTTCCAATTCGATCATAATAAATATGTCAGCTGTGGGAATACTGGGACTTGGGACCACCATTAAAGCAAGTAATTGCGTGATAGGGAACTGTGGACAGTATGCACTGGCTTTGCTGATAGGTGGCAGTTATGAATTTTACCACTGTACAATTGCAAATTACTGGGGGAGTTTCACTACCCGGTCTAATCCTGCTGTAGCACTGAATAACTATTATAAGGATGTTAATGGCAATTACCAGGTCAGGCCTGTTGAAAAAGCTTTTTTTGGCAACTGCATAATATATGGAAGCAGGGACAGTGAGTTTGAAATTGATTCATTTCCACATGCGATCCTTAATTATGAACTGGATCATTGCATCACCAGGATTGATCCTGAAAAATTTAACCTGAATGACCAGACCCGATTTAAAACGATCTTTAACAACGAAGATCCGAAGTTTGTTTCCTATGTGGATAATGATTACCAGCTGGATACACTTTCGTCTGCAAAGGACAGGGGATTAATGGATTATGCTCTCCTCTATAATCTGGATATTCTCGGAACAAGCCGTCTGGATGATGATGGTCCGGATATAGGAGCTTACGAGAGAGTGGACACGCTTCACTAAACTCTAAATCTGAGGCTGTTATGACACAGCCCCAAACTTGAAAAACTAAAAATATGTTAGCCTTAGCCTCAGCCTAAGCTTAAGATTTAGCCTAAACCTAAGCCTTCCATCATAAATTATCTCGCTTAAAGACACGATAATCTCCCTCTTTCAGGATTAATGGATAGATTCATATTCATTCAATCACGATCATGCAAAAATTGAGGCTTTTTACAGTTTTTCTTCTGATTCTTTTATCAGGCGATAATACTTTCAGTCAGGAGGAACCAGAAAGTATCAGGATTATGTTCTGGAATGTCGAGAATCTCTTTGATCCCTTTGAGGATTCTTTGACAATGGACGATGAATTTACTCCTGCCGGTAACCATGGATGGTCGTGGAAAAGATTCAATCAGAAACTAAACAATATTTATAAAGTGATCATATCGACAGGATGGAAACCTCCTGATATCATCGGATTATGTGAAGTTGAAAACAGGTGGGTACTCAAGAGATTGGCAGAAATTACACCTCTCTCAAAATTTGAATACAAAATTATCCATAAAGATTCTCCGGACCTGAGGGGAATTGACGTGGCAATTCTCTACCTTCCAAACTCATTCAAGCCACTGGAAACCAGATTTATACCTGTCACCGGACTCAAACCTGGTGACGATCCTACACGTGATATCCTGCTGGTTAAAGGAATTATGAAATCAAGGGATACTGTCAGCATTTTTGTGAATCATTGGCCATCGAGATACCCGGGACAGGCTGAAACCATGCATAAAAGAAAGGCTGCGGCATCAGTTCTGAAGCAAAACGTTGACGGTATTTTCGCAGTCGATCCGCGATGTAAAATCATAATCATGGGTGATTTTAATGATGAGCCCCGGGATGAAAGTATATCAGAAGTACTGGATGGCTTTGTTCTTATCGCTGAAAACAAGCTTCTTCCAGGTAAAGATACGAATAGCAGATCAGGATTGTCTGACCCCGATATGCAGGGATTATGTGTCGATTCTTTAACCATCGGCAAAATTTCCGGAGATAATATTTATTGCCTGATTCCCCAGGTTACAAATTCTGTGACCGGTACCATGAAATTTGAAGGCAGGTGGTTCCTGTTTGATCAGTTCATGATATCAGGTGGATTACTTAAAAATGCCAGGTTATTGTATACAGGAATAATTGATCATGATTTTTTACTGGAGCCAGATGAGGCTTATACAGGAAAAAAGCCGTTCAGGACTTATAACGGATATATATACAAAGGAGGGTATAGTGATCATTTGCCGGTGGTGCTGGAGATAAGTATAATGAAATAGTCATCAGTAAGAGTTTGATCCGTGATAAATCGCCAACTGTTAATCTGCCACTAAACATTTTATTAAGTTCTGTTTTATGAAAAAAGGATTTATTTACATTATATCAAATAAGAAACGAACCACACTTTATGTAGGAGTTACAAACAATCTGAAACGAAGAATTACAGAACACAAAGAAGGGACCGGAGCAAAATTTTCAGGCAAATATAAACTTACCGATTTATTGTATTATGAAGAAATTCCAGATATCAGAAAAGCTATTGATCGTGAAAAGCAACTCAAGAATTGGCACAGACAATGGAAAATTAATCTTATCAGAGCTGTTAATCCTGATCTTAGGGATTTGTACTGGGATCTATAATGTGCGGATATTTAAAATTGCTCAAAAATGAAAATTATCTAATACAACGTGTTGAAAGTCATCCTGAACTTGTTTCAGGATCTTCTTAATATTTTACGAGATGCTGAAACAAGTTCAGCATGACTGCGTCATTTCGGCGTCAAACCAAGCTCTTTTCCTTTCTCCAGCATGAACTGGAAGGCTTCGTCATAATCATTATGGATAACGCCGTCGAGGATAGCATCCTTGATTGCATTTTTGATAACACCAACGGGTTCAGAAGGAGGAATCCCAAAAGTGTCCATGATCATGTCTCCGGTAATGGGGGGCTGGAAATTCCGGATGGAGTCTTTTTCCTCGATTTCCTTTATTTTCTTTCTTACGATTGTGAAATTATCAAGATGCCGTTTGACTGTAAACCTGTTTTTTGAGGTGATATCTGCCTCGCAAAGCATCATCAGGTCCTTGATGTCATCACCGGCATCAAAAACAAGCCGCCGGATTGCGGAATCGCTGACATCATCCTGCGAAAGACCGATGGGTCGCAGGTGGAGAAGCACCAGCTTCTGCACATATTTCATTTTTTCATTCAGGGGAAGTTTATATTTCCTGAAGATGTTTTCAATCATTTTGGATCCAAGGAACTCATGTCCATGGAAGGTCCATCCTGCAGACTGGTCAAACCGCCTGGTGGCAGGCTTGCCAATATCATGCAGAAGTGCCGTCCACCTGAGCCATAAATTGTCTGACTTCCTGCTGATATTGTCCAGGACCTTTATGGTATGGTCAAAATTGTCCTTATGCCTGATACCTTCCTGGTCCTCAACACCCTTCAGGGCATGCAATTCCGGAAAAACCAGTTCAAGCAGTCCTGTGTCTTCAAGAATTCTGAAACCTTCGGATGGTTTTGGAGACATCAGTATTTTATTCAGTTCATCAGTGATCCGTTCCCTTGAGAGTATGCCTGTTCTTTCCCGGTTCCTGTGAATTGCCTCCAGAGTTTCCTTTTCAATTTCAAAATCCAGCTGTGCGGCAAACCTTATGGCCCTGAGCATTCTCAGGGGATCGTCAGAAAAAGTTATATCAGGACTGAGAGGTGTACGGATTATCTTGTTTTTGATATCACTCAATCCTTCGAAGGGATCTATAAGCTGTCCATACTGATTTTTATGGAGTCCTATTGCAAGAGTATTTATGGTGAAGTCGCGCCTGCTCTGGTCATCTTCAAGTGTGCCATTTTCGACGATTGGTTTGCGTGATTCACGACGGTAAGATTCTTTTCTCGCACCGACAAACTCAATCTCGGAGTCTTCAAATTTCAGCATTGCAGTGCCGAAACTTTTAAAAAGGCTGAGAGTTGTACCGGGACCGGTTTCTTTTGCGACTTTCCGTGCCAGTTCAATTCCGCTGCCAACCACAACAATGTCAATATCCTTTGACTGCCTGCCCAGTATTGAATCTCTCACGTATCCGCCAATTACGTATGTGGGCAGGTTGTCATTAGCGATTATTCCTTTAATAATTATAAAAATTTTATGCTTGAGAAACCGTTTCAAATAATATGACATTTTGTTAGTGACTGTGACAAAATTACTAAAATATGTGAGTCAAGGTTTCGGAAAATTTGTGGCATAATCTTTGTCAATAAATTGTAAATAGTTACTTTTGTAAATATGTAAATTATTAAATATAAAAATTTTTTATAATGACCGAGCATTTAACAGTGGAGACTTTCAAGCAGAAAGTTTTTGATTATGAGGCCAATAAAGATTGGAAATTTGAGGGAAAGCTTCCCTGCATAGTGGATTTTTATGCTGAATGGTGTGGCCCGTGCAGAATGGTTGCCCCGATCCTTGAAGAACTGGCGGATGAATATGCAGGGAAATTGAATGTTTATAAGGTAAATACAGAGGAACAACAGGAATTGGCCGGAATTTTTGGCATTCAAAGCATACCTTCGCTGCTTTTCATCCCCAAAGAAGGGCAGCCGCAAATGGCTATGGGAGCATTGCCGAAAGAAACATTCGTGAAGGCGTTCAAGGAAGTCCTTAATGTAGAATAAGTAAACGTCCGAAGAGGTTTAAAGTTTAAGAGTTGGAATTACTTTTTTTTTAAGTTGATTTTTAGAGTTTAGATTTTAGAGTTTTATCTGTTACTTATCCTTACTTCCTTAGTCTATTTGTAGTACATAATCATTTTTTATACCTTTGAATTACCATCTCTAAGGGGGTGCCTTAAAAGACAGGCTGAGATTATACCCTTAGGACCTGATCCGGGTAATACCGGCGAAGGGATTCTATACAATCAGAGAATTTTGCATATTAATGAGCATGAAAATCAGGATTATCCTTGTTTCCGCATGCTTTATCGCAGGCGTTGTTAACCAGGTATATTCTCAATCTTCAATATCCGGCAGAGTGATAGATGAATATGGATCTCCGCTGGCCGGAGCTGATGTGGTTATTGAAAATACTTACCAGGGTGCGATCACAGATGCAGATGGTTATTATGTAATTAAAAATATAAAACATGGGGCTTATATCCTGAATGCATCGTATATGGGATATAATTCAAAATCCAATATCATTAGCCTGGACTCAGAAACAGAGGTCGATTTTATTCTGTCAGAAGCGAATATCATAGCTGAGGAGATTGTTATCTTATCTGCCCGGGCAAAAGGTACCGCCACTGTTAATTACACCAATGTCAGTAAGACGGAAATTGAAGAGCGCGATTTCGGACAGGATATTCCTCAAATACTGGGTTTTACGCCTTCAATGGTCTATTCATCAGATGCGGGGACAGGGATAGGGTATACAAATTTCAGGATCAGGGGTACAGATATGAACCGTATTAATATAACCATGAATGGCGTTCCTCTGAATGATGCTGAATCACATGGCGTGTGGTGGGTGGATCTTCCGGATTTTGCCGGTTCTGTTGATAACGTACAGATACAAAGAGGTGTAGGGACTTCAGTGAACGGATCGGCAGGCTTTGGTGCATCAATGAATTTCCAGACTTTCACCATGAACTGGATGCCGTACGCGATTATCAGTTCTACATTCGGAAGTTATAATACACTGAAAAACACCATCAGTGCCGGAACCGGAATGCTGAACGGGAAGTTCTCACTTGATTTCAGGATGTCGGGAATCAGATCAGATGGATTTATTGACCGGGCTTTCTCAGATCTGAATTCATGGCATATGCAGGCCGGGTATTATACCGGCAAGACCATGCTGAAATTCAATATTTTCTCCGGGAGGGAAAAAACTTACCAGGCGTGGTACGGAGTTCCGTCCGCTCTGCTTGACTCTGACAGGGATTTTAATCCTGCAGGGATGATAATTTCGGATGCAGGTGATACTACCTGGTATGATAATGAGACAGACAATTATAAACAGGACCATTATCAATTAACGTTCTCAAGAGAATTCGACAGAGATTATTTTTTAAATACAACACTGTTTTATACGAAAGGGAAGGGTTATTATGAAGAATACAGGCAGGATCAGCGCCTGGCAGATTACAGGATTGACCAGGTAATAACAGGCAGTGATACAATAAATTCAACTGACCTGATAAGGAGAAAATGGCTTGACAATGATTTCTATGGATTAACCTGGTCGTTAATATTTAAGAAGGATATAATAGATGGATCTATTGGTGGTGGAATTAACAGGTATGACGGAAGGCATTTTGGCAGGGTTATATGGGCAAGGTTTGCAGGTGAAAGTGAAATTAACCATGAGTGGTACCGCGGTACAGGACTTAAAACCGACGGGAATATTTTCGTGAAGGCCAATTATAATGTACTACGAAATTTGGTTATATACGGAGATATTCAGTACAGGTTTATCCGGTATCAGATAGGAGGGATCCATGAAGATTTACGAAAGTTATCACAGGATAATGTTTATAGTTTCTTTAATCCGAAATGCGGGATAAACTATGATTTCAACAGCAATCACGGCGTTTATTTCTCATTTGCAGTGGCAAACAGGGAACCCAACAGGTCAAATTTTACTGATGCTGATACAACCCATCCTGATCCCGGCCCTGAAACCCTGTTCGATTATGAGCTTGGATATAAGGCTGGCCTTAACAAGTTTTACCTTGAAGCCAACCTGTATTTTATGAGTTACCGGGATCAGCTTATTCTGACAGGCGAGATAAATAATGTAGGGGCACCAATTATGGTAAATACCCCCCGGAGTTACCGGGCCAGGTTGGAGCTTATGGCCGGACTCCATCCCTGGAACAAACTGAACATAGATGCGAATCTCACACTCAGCAGGAATAAAATAAAAGGATTTACTGAGTATATCGATAACTGGGATTACTGGAGTGATCCTGAAACCCAGCCATACAAGTTCACCAGGGATCTTGGTGAAACTGATCTGGCATTTTCACCTTCAGTGACAGGGGGAAGCAGGATCACCTATGAAATCATCGATAACCTTAAAATTATTCTTCAATCCAAATATGTCGGCAGGCAATACATTGACAATACCTCTTCTGAAGACAGGATCATTGATCCCTATTTCGTGAATGACCTGATAGTCAGGTATAATTTCAAGACTAAACTTGTCCAGGAAATCGGACTGAGCCTGCAGGTTAATAATCTTTTCAATGCTGAGTACGAGTCAAATGCATGGATCTACAGGTACTATCTTGGAGGAGAGGAATATTTCAGCGATGGATATTTTCCGCAGGCAGGGATTCATCTTTATGGAGGAGTAACATTAAAGTTTTGATGGCTGAGACACAACTAATTCATTTCAAAGGTCTTGCAGTAATTATTTAAACAAAGTTTTAACATAATAGAAGAATACTTATATT
>JBGPAO010000029.1:0-17203 GCA_041480755.1 Bacteroidia bacterium | reverse complement strand
TACAATGTATTCCAGATATCAGCCATGGGATCGCCAATATAGATGTTCTGCTGGGGAATTCCGGCTTCATTCACCAGTTGTCTCAACAGGGCCATAATGGCTTGCGGGGAAGTATCAAATTCGATGCCTAAATTTGAAGGCATTTCACCGTCCGGAACAGCACCACTCCAGGCAGTAACGGCATTTATTTTGATAAACAGCGTTTCATCGACTACGTAACCTGTATCACCTTTACCATGGTTTATGTTAAAATACCGGAATATCGCATCCCAGGCTTCAGCGTGGGTTTCTTTGTTGGTTAGCGCTTTAATGCCGTCTGAAAACATCTTATCCACTACAGTCTGATCACAGTTTTTTCCCAACCAGTACGCATCACTATGATCACTGTTGGTGCAATTTTCATTGGTTGCCTCAGGATTATAGGCCCATACCACCCTTCCGGGATTAATGCCCTTTGAAGTTCCAATGGGTGAATTAGGACCAAGGGGATCTTTAAACAAACCAGCATAACTTCTCACTTCACTGGCCGCTGATGGCAGTGCCTGGTAAATCAAGGTACCTGCACCAAAAGTGATTGAAATGACAAAAAACAGCAGGGCATATTTATACCTGAAGGCGCGGAATTGTGCCATTGCCTTTCGAAAAAACAACACTGTAGCGCTCATGGTTGATAGATAGGTAAGAAATGAAAATGCCAGTGGCATGGCGACCTTCATACACGGATAGGTTGCCCGGCCTGGCTTCGGAATCACGCGGATTAAAAACCAAAGTAAGGATACCAGACCGACGATTAAAAAGGGTATAATGGAGATAAATCCTGGCTTCCTGAATGAGACTATCTTTCTGGTCAGGGGATGGCGGATAAATAACCGGTCTGCAAATTCATTCAATATGTTTTTCATGATAAATTGCATTAAATCAGGATTCTACCTATTCACCTGTTACATTTCAAATTATTGGGTAAAAACATTATACTAATATATTGCAAAAAACGGATAAATTGACCAGATAACATTTTTAGTGATCAGCTTGATCAAGTGTTAACTGGTCAATCTATTTCGGCGAGCACTTATTTTTTTGAGTTTTTTTTCAGTTGAGAACATGGTGGAAAACCAGTGGTCAAGACATCCGGTTTTTGCACACACTGCACAGAAATTGAACTATTTATTTTGAAGGTATGTCCAAATTTTTTTTAAACTTGACAAAGATTCATATTTTTCATATATTTGTTTAACCATAACTTTAAATTGCAGTAAGTCAGTATTTTTCGTGAAAAAATAAGACAGAGAACAAATCAAAATATTCTGTAAAACCGGTAGCAAAAATTACAGGCATCTGAAGCAAACTACTGAAGACTCAAACTCAATATAATGTTTTCAATAGCACAATCACAATCCTTCAATTTAATAAAGCTTATCTTACTTGGATTTCTTTTGTTATTTATATCCGGACAACTTATGGCAGGTGAGATCAGGGGATATGTACTTGACAAGGAAACAAAGGGACCGCTCATTGGATGCAATGTATATCTGAAAGGTACCACCGTTGGCACCGTAAGCAATGTAGATGGTTACTATCATTTACCCCTGGTTAAACCTGGTAAATATACCATGGTCGCTTCATACATTGGTTATACTAATATGGAGATTGAAATAGAAGTGGTAGCAGATGAGGTTCTTGAACAAAATTTTGAATTAACTTTCGAGGCGATAGGAATTAAAGAAGTAGCGGTTACTTTACAAATTGAGGGACAAATCAAAGCCATCAATCGGCAAATCAATGCAAATGCCATCATCAATGTTGTTTCTGCCGAAAGAATCCAGGAATTACCCGATGCTAATGCTGCTGAATCCATTGGAAGACTCCCCGGTATTTCTCTTGTAAGAAACAATGGTGAAGGTGACAGGGTTGTGGTCCGGGGTATGGAACCAAAATACAACCTCATAACCATCAACCGAGTGAGGGCTCCATCATCAAGCAGCGAGGATAATTCGGTAGGACTGGCAGGAATTTCACCTTCTATGCTTGAAAGCATAGAAGTTCAAAAATCATTAACACCTGATCAGGAAGCTGATGTAATTGGAGGAATTGTAAATTTAAAGTTAAGGGATGCACCTGAAGGACTCAAAGGAAATATAATCTTTGAGAATGTTTTTAATACGCTTAATAAAACATTCTGGAATCCCAAATTAACATTACAGGGGAGTAACAGGTTTTTTAAAAACAGATTGGGAATCTTTCTGCAGGCCAATTATGAAAGCAATAACAGGCCTAATGACAGGATGATATAATGATAAAATACAGAAAAATATAAAATCTAACTAATTGAACTATAATACTTTAACAAGCAGGAAAGTTAAGATACTAATTTTCAAAAAAGTCTGTGTTTATTTGGACGATGCCTTGGGGATTACCATCCGCGAGGATAAGATTTGTTTTGGTACGATCGAGCATTGAACAACGAAATCTTTAATTAAACTACCATTCGTATTAAAAAGAGTCAGATATGTATAACCGTAGAGCAGAGCGTTTGCTTTTAAATAGGTATTCACTTGTTGGCATCTTCCTTCTATTTGCATTAAGGGCGTTTGGGGGATCTGTGGAGGGATACGTCCGGGATGCATCAACCGGTGAACCGCTTATCGGTGCGACTGTTTACATTGAAGGTACTACCAAGGGTGCCGTCACTGATTTAAATGGGTATTACACCCTGTCAGGAATCAATCCCGGAGAATATGTATTCGTTGCCTCCTACCTGGGGTACATAGACCAGAAATTGGCCCGCGAAATCACGGAAAGCGGTTCGGTGGAACAGGATTTTTTCCTTACCGCCGAATCAAAGGAGTTGGAAGAAGTGAGTGTAACCGTTCAGGCACGGGGCCAAATAAGCGCTCTGAACAGGCAGATCAATGCTGGATATGTTTCCAACCACATCTCAGCCGAGCGATTGCAGGAAGTTCCTGATGCAACCGTAGCTGAGTCACTTGCCAGATTACCTGGTGTTTCAGTGACAACCGATGCCGGCGAGGGAAATAAAGTTATCATTAGAGGCATGAACCCCAGGTACAGCCTGGTAACCGTGGATGGCGTAAGGACTCCCTCGCTGGAAGACAACGACAACAGCGTCGGGCTCGCAGGAATTTCTCCCTATATGATTTCCGGCATCGAAGTGCAGAAGTCGATTACTCCGGATAAAGACGGGGATGTTGTCGGGGGTATTGTCGACCTGAAACTTGCAGATCCCCCGGAGGGGTTCCATACCAACCTGGTGTTCCAGAATAACATCAACTCGCTTACAAGATCCGCTTTTAATCCCAGGGTGAATGTGACACTCAGCGACCGCTTTCTCGATAATAAGCTGGGGGTAATGGCTATGGTGAACTACGAAAATATTAGCCGGGCCAGCCACAGGTATTCCGGTGACTACAGGGTTGCAATGAATGTACTGGATGCTTCTTTGGGATACACACATCCGCAATTTATGTCGGCAGAGTATAAGACCAACCAGTACAACCGCGAAAGATTTGGAGGCCGGATCTTCATAGATTATCGTTTGCCAAAAGGTAAGATCAAAGCTTCTAGTTTCGTAACGGACATGAAGAACGATGAATTTGAAAGACAGCAGCGGTTTTATGCACAACAGCTGGACGTTCTGCTTAAGGGGCAGCGGGTATTCGAATCGGACAACCTCACTTTGGTAAATCAATTGAATTTCGAACACAGGTTCATATTCGGTTCAACCATAAAGGCCATAGTGGCATATACCATGGGAAGAAAAAGAGTCGAAAAAGATTACAATTCCGAAATGAGAAACTCACTGGCAGATCTTTCGGATGCCGATTCTATAGATTATTACAGCAAGTGGAGGCCTATATTACAAGGGTCCATTACGAATGGATTGGTAACATACCCATATGAACCACTGGGGGCTATTAAGTTTTTCGACCCGTATAATGCAAATTTGTTCAGTGTTACCTCCAATAAGGATAATCTTGATGAAAATGAGTTAACCGCAAGTTTCGATTGGGAACTGCCCTTAAGTATAACCGA
This sequence comes from Bacteroidia bacterium, assembly GCA_041480755.1. Lineage (GTDB taxonomy): Bacteria > Bacteroidota > Bacteroidia > Bacteroidales > SM23-62 > LJUQ01. Next base: position 13,153 of record JBGPAO010000029.1, on the reverse strand, counting down.
TGAGATAAACGGAACATTCAAAATAGGTTATAAGCACCGACGGATGAATCGGTCGCTCGATGCCCGAAATATAGGGGCAGACTTCCGGAATGGAGATTCCAGGTATTTGCCGGGAAGAATCGTTACCGGTTTACCCGATCTTGGAGCGGTTGCTTACTCAAACGGGGCATTTCTCGTATCAAACATTATTGATGATTATTCAGAAAGTATTCTGAATGATCAGATAAGCAGCAGTGAATTTGGTCATTTTATAACCAGGGATGCGATAGAACAAATCATTGGATTTTGTGATACTACAGACTGGGCGCCGATTACCCGGTTTGCATTGAGTGAACCAAATCTCAGAGCTAGTGATTACAGCGGTTCTGAAATATTGCATGCAGCTTATGTTATGGCCGAATTAAATGTCACAAAATACCTCACACTCATTGGAGGTGCACGTTTGGAACACCTGTTCACCGATTATTCCGCATTCGGAATTGCACAGACCAGTACAACCGATTATACATTATATGATTTTGGCACAGACCAGTACAAAAATTTCAGACAACGTGAAAACACCTATATATTGCCCAGTGTGAATGCTAAAATTAAACCCTTTAGATGGCTTAGTTTCCTGCTGGCATATAGCCAGACTATCTCACGTCCGGAGTACTATGCTTACATGCCGAGATTCAGTTATAGTACAGTTGGGGGTGATGTAAGCAATATTGGAAATCCGAATGTCAAACCGGGATTATCTCATAACATTGATGCATACGTAACCCTGAATGCCAATAATAGCAAGTTACCGAATTGGCTGGGAGTATTCACGGCAGGGGCGTTTTACAAAAAAATAATCGGGCTGGAATGGAATAAGCTGTTCATCTTAATAAATGATTCGTCAAATAGATTTCAACCCTATTATAAATTATTGGGTATTAAGGATACCCATCTGGATTTCCAATGCTATATCAACAATCCCATTCCTACCTATACGAAAGGAATCGAGCTCGAATGGCAATCATCTTTCTGGAGCCTTTCCAGACCATTTAATGGAATAGTGATCAATGCAAATTTTACACTTATCGAATCAGAATTCAGCCAGGTGGATGAATATAAGAAAGTTACGCCGATTCCGGGTCGACCTCCCTACCTATGGCCCATTGAGGCACGGGATACAGTAAAAGTAACTCCCCTGTTCGATGCCCCCCGGTATACAGTGAATGTGACACTCGGATACGATTTTAAAGGTTTCTCCGTACGGTGTGGCTATAAGCATAATAGCGAATCATTCAACTCATACATCGGGGCAACGACGGATATCACAACACCGGAAGCCACCAGAATGAGAGCTGCGCTGAACGTGTTTGATATGTCGATGACCCAACAAGTACCCTGGGTAAAGGGACTTCAACTGTTTTTAAATATCTCCAATATTTCCGAGACCTATAATAACAAGTTCTTTATCAAGCGCACTCCGGGTGCTGATTCGTCTGAAAAAGGAGATACATTACCACTTCAGGAAGAGTATTTTGGCAGACTTACCATAGTCGGCCTACGCTATAACCTTTAATGTTTGTTTTATTTACTAACCTAAATTTTACAGTATGAAAAAGAGAATCTTTACGCTTCTGTTCCTGTGCATGGCGTTTGCCATGGTTTCGAATGCACAGACAACCTATGAGGTTGGGGTTATGGATTCATTGAATGTGTTCGTAGCCAACAATTCAGACCCGGCAGGAAGTATATATGTCCTGCCAAGAGGGAGTTACTATGTGATTTGGAGCGCAATCAGCGTTACCTCTGACATTACCTTCAAGGCCGCTGACGGGGAAGGCCCAAGGCCGGTTATCGTGAATTCGTACGAAAATGGCGGCTGGAATATGATGTATCTGGGAGGGGACGTTACGTTTGAAAACATCCATCTGAATTTCTCCACCTATGATGGAGGAAGAGGGGGATGGCACCGCGGGGGAATTAACTTTTCAGGCGATGGTACCACCATTAAGGTAGACAATTGCCTTATTGATTTTGTAGAGGGCTTTGGTTTTCAAACTGATGGAGCAGCTAAAAATGCCACGTTGATCTTTACCAACAATCAGTTCAGGAAGAACGGTATCTACAACAGCGGCCGCTGGCATGCCCAGTTGATCAATGTTAAGAATACCGATGTGGCGTTGATGTATCTTGAGAACAATACCTTTTTCGAAGGTGTGGCCCCCATTATCATTTACCAATTCGGGAACATCAGGGATGTATGGATGAACCACAATACCGTTGTCAGCCATGCACAATTCCCGTTTCTTATCGAATACTGGCAGGAAGGTGTTGTAATGAATAACCTGTTTGTGGATGCACACTTTGCCGGAGAGCGTGCTGCTGACCGCCCGGGACAGGATGTTGACGCTCTTCCTTACGGTATCATTAATTTCGCTGATTATGAAGCAGGCGATACTTTGAAACCTGTTGGCTTTCCGGCTCCTAATGAAAGAATTCTCGGGATCGGATACAATGCCAATCATATCACTCCTGAAATTCGTTACTACTGGGATAATTACACTACCTATCCGTGTCTCTCAGCGGAGGATACCTTTCAGGTTGCTGAATTCCTCAATTCACGCACTGAAAGCATGCTCAAAGACGACGTCACCTATCCCTACCTTGCGTGGGACGATGCGCGCAGTGTAGTCTCGGACGAAGCACCAGGATTCACGGATTATGAGATTGATACGGAACACGAGGTACTCTATGCCCGAAGCATTAACGGAGATACAACTGCCCTGGATGGCTGGGCCTCCAATGCAGGAGTCTGGTCGCAGTGGCCCATAACGGACGATCCGTTACTTCCCCATTCCGGTGCTGATCTCCCGGCCGATTATTACAATTTCTCGTACACCAATATGAATCTGAAAGAAAAGGTTGCCTTTTTAGGATATCCTGTGGGGGACTTGAACTGGTGGCCAACTGAAAAAGCAGCCTGGAAAGCAGATCTTAACAAAGAAACCTTTGAAAACAGGAAACAGGCCGTCCTGGATGGTACTTTCTTCAGCTATGATCCCACGGGAGTTGATGCTCCTGCTTTACTTAATCAAATCAAGGTCTATCCGAACCCTGCCAGCGGTGTAGTGATGATAGATGTAGACGGAATAGCTGATGTTACTCTGTGCAATCTTATTGGCCAGAGCGTATTCCAGTGCAGGACAAAGAATGGTGTTGTTAATATTTCAGGCGTGGAACCGGGTATTTACCTGATGAAGATCGATCACCTGGAAAAAACTTATGTACAAAAGTTAGTGGTCGAGTAACTATCAGCAGTTAATTCACTTGCTATTAGGAATAATCGAGTAGGGAACTAAGGGCGGGGAGTCCCCGCCCTTAGTTCCCTCTTATATGATGCTATAGCACCGTTTTTAGTATTTGAAAATGGTAATCTTAAGAACTTCTGGTTCAATCATAACACAATTGTAAACCATGCCCAATTCTTGTTCAGGAGTGAATACTGGATCAACAGCCTGGTAATGACCGTGGCTACTCCGGATTCAGCATGGGATGGATTTCCGGCTGAAAGTGATAGAGTCTTGCTTCTGGCCTATAATGATAACTTCGTCTCACAGGAGATCAAGGATTGGTGGGCTCAGGCAGCTATTGATTTTGATACAGTTGACTATCAGGTAGCTGATTGTACCAAGGGTGACAACGGGTTTTTGAATTCGCGGGCCGATTCGATGATGAAGGATAATGTTAACCATCCCAAATTCCTCTGGGATGATCAATATAGTATTCTGACAGAAAATCCGAATTTTCTCAATTACACCTCTGATTTCGTTGAAATGATCAAATGGGCAAGAACAGCATGGGGGCAACAGGTAGGTGAACTAGTAAATAAACACCTGGAAGCTGGCATTCATGAAGTCGTATTTAATTCCGATGGACTTCCGTCGGGAACCCTGTTCTACCAGATGGAGTACAGAGATGTCAGGTTGACCAGACAGTTGTTCATTATGAAATAAGCTAATTTAGCGTTAAGTTTGTTACGAAAAGGCCATGTCAGAAAAGATGTGGCCTTTTTTGATTCGCCCGGCATGAGCGATAGGTTCCATTTAAGGTAAGTTGGGAATCAAGTATTTCATCTGGTTTCAATAATTTTCCAGGATATTGTGAAAATATATTACTCAGCCCATCACCCAGGGCATAATACTTAAAATCAGGTATCCCAAATACAAGTTTGGCACTTTTTAAGACATGACCCGTTATTACAGTCAGTTTTTGGGTTTGGTTGCAAAAACCGGATGTCTTGACCACTGGTTTTTCCAGAAATACAATGGAGTAGACGTTAAGAAGGTAGGTAAAAGTAAAAATGACTTAATAGGTTATCTGGCCAAGTATGTAACAAAAAATGAAATTGAATTCTATCGGTTTCCCTGGCATTGTTCAAGAGATGTTTCTAGGCTTTTCACATCGGTAAACTTTGAAGAACAGAATAAAACCAAATATCTAAATGAATTCCCGGAAACTGAAGAAAACTATATTACCAAAGTATCAAAATATTACTACCTATGGCGATTCAAGTTCTGGCCTAATGATGATATTTTTTCTGATCTGGACATTATAAATGAAATGATTTGCAAGTCAAATATAAAACACTGAATCAGTATAGTTTGTAAACAGAAATCAAAGAAAAAATGTGTATATTTATGAATCAACTTTACATACATACTAAAATTATAGAGGCTTATATTATTAAATTGTTGTCCTGTCGTGAATTATCTATTTAGAGATTTTAACTCATCCTAGTGTCCCCCATACTGTCCCCCACAAAAAACAAACCCTCTCTAAACACTTGATTTAAAGAGGATTCTATTAAATTTGGGTGGAGCATAGGGGAATCGAACCCCTGACCTCTTGACTGCCAGTCAAACGCTCTAGCCAACTGAGCTAATGCCCCAAAACGCCTGTAAATATAAGAAATATATGTTTTTTAGATTGCCTCTATGGTCGAAGGCGGTTTCGAAGTAATATTATAAGTCACACTTACAACTCCCGGAACTTCACTGATTATATCCTCCGCCATCCTTTCAAGGGTTTCAAATGGCAGCTTGGTTGGTTTTGCTACCCTTGCATCAGTGCTGTTCCAGCAACGGACCTCGATCTGATGTCCAAAATCACGCTTCCCGTTCCGCATTCCGGTCACACGGTCATTGTGAAGAATTGCCATATATTGAAACGCTCCTGTTCCTTCAAGCAGTCTTTCAACAACGACAGTTGCTTTACGGACAGTAACCAGCCTTTCCCGTGTCACTTCCCCTATAATCCTTGCTGCCAGGGCCGGTCCCGGAAATGGTATACGGTCAAATACTCCCGCCGGAAGGCCCAGAGCTCTGCCAACAATTCGTACGCCGTCTTTCCGGAGTTGTATCAGAGGTTCAATTATCCGGTAACCAAATGCTTCCTGTGGATCGATCCCAAGCTGTTCAAAGACATTATGCTGACGTTTTATTCCCGCAACCGTTTCATCAACGTCGGTAAGAATAGTACCCTGCAATAGGAATTTAGCTCCACTCTCTTTAACAATCCGCCCAAATACTTTTTTATAAAAAGTCTGGGTTATAGCCTCCCTCTTCTCTTCCGGATCAGTGATCCCTTTCAGTGCCTCAAGAAATTCCTCCCGGGCATCAATAACTTCAACCATTACACCTAATTTCCTGAAAAATCCGGCAACCATTTCAGGCTCTCCCTCACGCATCAGGCTGTTGTTTACAAATATCGTTCTGAGCCTTTCACCGAGAGCTTGATGACCCAGCATTGTCACTGTTGATGAATCCACACCTCCGGATAATGCATTAATGGCAATGCCACTTCCAACCAAAGTGTTGATCTCATTGACCTTTTCTTTTATAAACTGACTTGTGTTCAGTTCTTTAGCTGTTATTTCTTTTATCATCTTTTAAAAAATTAATAAAAATATGGCGCTAAAATACACTAATGGATTTTAAATTATCACAAATAAAGCAGAGATTTTTTTCATGCACTTAAAGATCATTTCCAAAAAAACCGTACTATCAGTGTACGAATTCGTACACTTTATAATTGAAATTGCGCTTCCTGGATTTAACAATCTTACAGGTAAACATTTAAGCATTGATTATCTTGATTCATTTTCTTTACCTGTATTGCTTGGATTTGCAATTATTGTTGGAATAATTTCAGGTAGTTATCCCGCTCTTGTACTATCATCTTTCAAACCAATTTATATCCTGAAAGGTAGATTTTCTTCATCGAGAACCGGCCTGATGACAAGAAAAGGGCTGGTAATATTTCAGTTTTTTCTCTCAATCTCACTCATTTCGTTTACACTATTAATCTATAGTCAACTGAATTATCTTCAGAAAAAAAATCTCGGATTCTACAAGGAAAATATCATTGTACTTCGCAGTAATTTGCCACCGGCAAACAGGGAAGCCTTCAAACAGGAGCTTTTAAAAATTCCTGGTGTGCTCTGTACAGCAACATCCAATACCCAGATTACTGGTGGTTTCTATTTCGAATTCATGATCCAGGCTGAAGAATTTCGTTTACAGAACGAATATCCATTTTCTTATTTTCATTATATCAGGACTGACCGCTGTATTAATCGCAATGATAACAATCACCTATAACACAATAAGGTCCGCTAATACAAATCCGGCGAAGATACTCAGGTATGAATAATATATCTCAAAACCAGCGTTCCACGGCTTTCTAAATGGATATTCCCATTCATAAGCCAGTTTTGATTACCGTATATAAGTTTAAGTTTTTTATAATCCAATCCGGTTATATTTAAACTGGCTTCTTCATTTTTCCCATTTATTAATGCAATTAAAAATTCATTATCGTTCTTCATAATTTTCATAAAAACTCCGGGTGTGTGTTCAGCAAATAATAAAACATCGCCGGTATGGCTGCTTAATTCTCTTTTGAGCAATGCGGCCAGCGGTTTATTATCATCTAGCCAGGCGCCCAAACCAATCATTCCAGGTATCCATAAAACCTCTCCCCCGCCAAACTTATTCCTCAGTGCAATAATTCTGTCCCCTGAACTCCCTTCAACTTTGCCCGTCTCATTAAGGATCTCCGTCTCCCACATATGCACAGGTAAATTTTCAGTCAGGTCATTCAGCCTGTAAAAAAATATATTGTCTGCCAGTCTGATCTCCTTAATCCTTCCTCCCACCAGATCCCTTAACGGGAATTCCTTCTGAAGCATATTATTTTCATTCTCATCAAAATATCCTGACAGCCCCGTTATTATTAATTTATTTTTATTCTGAACAAACGTCTTAAGTCCTGAAATCATTTTTTCCGGTATGCATGTCATGTTTGCCAGAATAGCCACACGGGATTCAGTTCCTTTCTCGTCCCAGTTATAATCACCGGCCAGCTTTATTTTCGGAGAAATCCCAAGTTCAGATATCGCTTCATAAAAAGCGAGAGCTGAAAGTATATGTGCTTTTGCCATCCTTCCCGGAATATCCCTGAAATGATCATGACGGGATTGCAGCAGCATTGTTTCAGGACTCAGGATTATAGTAATTGGAGACATTACAGGACTTGCCCCGGACATAAAATCCTTATTTGCATTTAATGTTGATATTATCCCCGATACTTCCTCAATCCGTTCAGAAGGATTTCCCTGCCAATCCAGCATTGACCATTCACCTGCTTCATTTCCTGTCTTACGCGCATTCAGGCACCAGAATAGTATCTTTTCAGCTCCCGAGCCGATACCCGTCCATACCCATTGCCTGATATCTTTTGGGGCAGGGTATAATGGGCGTCTGCTGCTGAAGATATTATTTCCTCCCTGTAGCTCCGAGATCCAGAATGGTTTGGGTTCAATGGCTCCCCTGATGATCTGGCAGGTGGCTGATACCCCAAGTGCATATTGATCCCTCTCAAGCAATCCGAAATGCCAGGATGGATGAATAGATGCCCCTAAAGAATCCAGGAAATTTCTCCATTCAGGAAGATCGTATTGCGGAAGGATATCAAAAACTGCATGAGGATTAACATGAATGGGGTTCTTCTGATCTGTTTTTTTGATCTGCTCAGCTATCCAGCTTAAATACCATGTCAGGTGGTCCCTCCAGAAATTATGCCAGTCATGGTAAGGACGGGGAGAATAGAAACCCGGTAAACCGTCCCATGAAGGATGATACTCAATTTTATTAAAAGACTCAAAATCAGTGATCCATAATTGATTAAGGATATCAATTGAATTGTATTGTTCCTCAAGCCAGCTTCTGAACCGCTCTATTGCCAGGTCATTATGTGCGGGAGACTGCCCGGGTTCATTCTGCAGCCACCAGTATTCAAGTGCAGGATGAGATTTATACCGTTCAACTGTTTTTTTGATGTAAATTTCTGCAAAAGACAACTGTTTCTTATCTGTCAAAATAATTTCCCCCTGATCAAGATACCAGAATTCTTCTCGATAATGAGAAGGTCCATGGTTAGCCGTAAGTGTAGCTTGTATTTTAATTTCATATTTTGACGCGGCATCAAAAGCCTGATCATATAAAGAGAAATCCCACAAACCAGGCTTCACCTCTATATAATTCCACATAATGAACAGTCGTGCGCAAGGCATCTTATGATCCGCCAGTATCTTGAACCAGCGATCAATTTCCTCATTTGTCTGCCCAGGCTCAATCCATACCTGTGCTCCAATCTCAGGTATTTTCAACGACTTTGACATCATTAATCTTAATTTAGTTTTTACTTAAACCTCAGGTAATTGTTTCGGAATCTAAGTTCAGGATTCCAAGTTCCTGATTCAAAGTTCAAGGTTCCGGGTTACAAATACCCCACTTGGACAGGCGGGTACCCTGTAACTTGCAACTTGAAACTTGTAACTCGTATTATTTTGTTCAATATTACTAATATACGATATACATGTGCAAGTTGAATAAATTTTGTATTATAATTTCATTGATTATTCCAGACTCACCCCTGTAAGTGCCAGTGCTGTGTCATAACGAGATTTAAATGTTTATAAGAGACTTGAATTATCTAAAATATTCCAGACTCATCCCCCGTCAGGAGCAGGGCTGTATCAGAACGAAATTTAAATGTTGAATTGCCACTATTCCCTGAAATGATAACAATATGTTTGTCTTACCATTTAATCTTTTACTATAACAATGATCAGCGTTTCCATTTAAATTGAGTTATGATATAGCCCTGCCCAGGGGGGTGAGTCATAGTCAGCGATTTCATTTAAATCGAGTTATGAAATTTTATTTCAGTATTTTTACCCAGCGAAGATCTATTCCCAATCTTTATATACGGTTTATCATGAGCCGCTATATCCGACAACTAATCAGCCAGGGAGAAAGCCAGACTCTTGACTTCAAATACGAGATCAGTGACGCCTCAAAAATTGCGCGCAGTCTTGTTGCTTTTTCCAATACTGACGGAGGTAAACTGCTCATAGGGGTCAAAGATAATGGTCATATAACCGGTATCCAGTCCGAGGAAGAATATTATATGATGGAGGCCGCAGCTCATTTATACTGCAAACCCGAAGTCCGTTTCACTTTCAGGAGATGGGATATAGAAGGAAAAACGATCCTGGAAGTGGACATCCCAAAGGCCCGGAAAAGACCATTCCTTGCGAAAACAACGGGCGGAAAGTGGATGGCATTCATAAGGGTCAATGACCAGAACCTTTTAGCCAACAGGGTTTTGCTCAAAATCTGGGAAAAAGAAACAAAAGATAAAGGAACATGGATTAAATATGGTGATGCTGAAAAGAAACTTCTCGACTACCTCCAGAATAATAAGCATCTGACTCTGTCAAAATTTTCAAGAATTGCAAAAATTTCGATCAGGTCAGCCGAAGAGATACTTGTTAACCTGATTCTGCCTGGTATTCTGGAGATGGAATTTACTGAAAAAGCGGTGTATTACCGTCTCAGAAAGAGATCTTAATAGAATTTTGCGGAACTAAGGATAGATTCAAATATAGCTCTTCCGTCAGTGTTTCCAAGTTCATCATCAGCTGCCCTTTCAGGGTGAGGCATCATTCCATATATATTCTTTTGCTCGTTGCAAACACCTGCTATATTGTCAATTGTACCATTTGGATTAGCCTCTTCTGTTATAATTCCGTTACAGTCACAATACCTGAAAAGTATCTGGTTATTCTGGCGCATTCCTTTTAAAGTTTCCTCATCAGCATAATATCTGCCTTCACCATGTGCAATCGGAATTTTATAAGCTTTGTTTTTATCAAGCAGTGCAGTTATTACAGTGTTGTTATTATCCGGTTTGATAAAAACGTTTTTACAGATGAATTTCTGATTGCTGTTATGTAGTAATGCTCCGGGGAGCAATCCTGCCTCGCATAAAATCTGAAAGCCATTGCATACACCAAATACAAAACCCCCTTGATTTGCAAAATTTATAACATAATCCATAATAGGAGAATACCTGGCAATAGCTCCTGAACGAAGATAGTCACCATATGAAAATCCTCCCGGCAGAACAATTGCACGAACATCCTGAAGATCAGTATCCTTGTGCCATAATTCCACAACATTTTGCTCCATGATATTTCTGAGTACATATATCATATCATGGTCGCAGTTTGATCCCGGGAAAATTACTACTCCTATTTTCATTTCACAGCTTTGAGTTCCAAAGATAGAAAAATTGTTCCTTGATTAATCTTACACCTGAAACTATTCAGCCAGGCTTGCAACAGGTTCATCATTATATATTAATTTTAGGCAAAAGTTTTCTGATAATCGGATGTCCTGTCCTTTATTTTAAAAAATCTGCTGGCCAGTTATGAAAGAAATTGATGAAAATGAGATTAAAATATTTGTTGATAAAATCAAAAAAATCTCAGATTATGATTTTTCCGGATATTCTGATAAATCATTGAAAAGAAGGCTGGCAAAAATACTTTTCGATAACAATCTTGATTTTTTAGCATTCCTTCACAAAATTGAGCAAAATAAGTCCTTCCTTGAAAAAATTGTGAAAGACATTACAGTGAATACCACCGAATTATTCCGTGATCCCCCTGTCTGGAATTCTCTCCGCTTCGAAATCCTCCCCCTGTTCCGAAATCAATCAAGTGTAAACATCTGGCATGCAGGTTGTTCAACAGGACAGGAAGTATATTCAATGTTAATCCTTCTAAACGAAATTAATTTACTGGATAAATCACACCTTTATGCTACTGACCTTAATTCTGATGTATTGGAGCATGCCAGATCAGGAATCTACGACTATCGTTTCAACTTAAATTATTTGGATAATTTTGATAAGGTGATCAGACAAAATCGCAGCGGAGAGAGTACTGATGTGGATTATTCAAAATATTTTATGATAGATGAAAAAAGTGACATAATAAAAATGCATACTTTTCTTACCGAAAAACCAGTTTATAAAAAAATGGATCTGGTCAGGGAAACCAATCCATTTCCGTTAAAATATGATCTTATTATATGCAGGAATGTAATAATATACTTTAATTATGAACTGCAAAACAAAGTATTTAAATTATTCCATGATAATCTTAACAGCGGTGGTTGTCTGATTCTGGGGGTTCACGAAACAATGCTTGGTCCGCTTTCAATATATTTTGAAAAAAAATTCCAGGGATATTTCAAAAAATAAGTTAAGTTTATTTGTGAAAAATTAAAAATAACCAAAACATGCCCAGGAAAGAAAAATATCGTTTAATAGCCATCTTATCTTTCATTGTTCTTATCATTACCCTGGGTATACTGTTTATAAAGCTCTGGAACAATTTCAGCCTGAATCCGGATATAAACATTGATAATATTGTTTATCTGTACCTTCTGATAATCATGGCTTCAGCACTCGCCTTATTTCTTGTTGGTCTTTTCCAGTATTCTGAAATTCAATCTGCTGAAATCGATTTTAATGAAATCCCGTCAACTGATCAGTCATCACCTGAAAATTTACAAACTTCTGATCAATCAAATGATTCATTCTTTGCTCCGGATATTGAAGTCGATGATTTAGCTGTAATTATCGTCCCAAAAATAGATTTCAAAGAACCGATAGAAGATTATACTGAGAAAATCCTTCAAAATCTGGCCAGGCAGTTTAGTCTTGTACTGGGTGTTTTTTATGTGAAAAATGAAAAGACCTCTTTATTCCAGCCTGTAAGCACTTATGCATGGGCCTCTGAAAATCCGCCAGCATCTTTTTATTCAGGAGAGGGATTAACCGGACAGGTGGCAAAAAACCGGATTCATATGAAAGTCAACAGTATTCCTGATGGCTATATTAAAGTCCAGTCAGGTCTGGGAGCCGGTTCTCCGCGAAATCTTATGATCATCCCATTGCTTCTTAATAAAGAAACAATTGGCATTATTGAGCTTGCATCATTTAAGGAATTTGATAAAGTAACTGAATGGACAATTAAAAACCTATCCAGGATTATTGCGAACAGTATTATCACAAAATTAAAAGCAGGTCAGGGAAAGTGAAAATGTCATCTAAAACCAGGCATCAGGGTATTTCAATTATTCCGGGACGTGTTCAGGCAATGATTTACGCTTTCGGTGCTGGTTTGTTATTTGTAATTGCTGCTCTTCTGATCACAATCATTCATGAAAAACTTGAAATAACAGTAGCAAATATCCTGAGAGTACTTGTTTTAAATCCGGTATTATTCTTTTTATATTCTATCCCTGTTTTCTTTGCTGTTGCGGTTTATTTTATCCTTAAAATAAGGGAGCGTGATTTATCTGTGTTTGAGGAAGAAATAACAAAAAAGGATGCCACAATAAATAGAAATGCATCATTAGCCAAGAAAATTGGAGAAGGGAATTACAATATCAATATTGAACCTGAAGGAGATAATGATATTATGGGAAAATCCCTTCAGGTGATGCGTGATAACCTGCTTGCCAATCATACCAGGGAAAAAGAACAGGCCTGGATATTTGAAGGAAAAAACATGATCTCCAATGTACTCAGGATGTATAATAAGCTTGAGGATCTCGGTGATAATGTTCTGCAAAATCTTGTTGAATATATAGGTGCTATTCAGGGAGCAATCTATCTCTACAATGAAAATGATAAAAAGCTAGTTAACTTATCTACATACGCTTTTAATCATATAAAAATACAACAGAAAGAATAT
>JBGPAO010000028.1:0-17215 GCA_041480755.1 Bacteroidia bacterium | reverse complement strand
CGACGAATAGCTCGGAAAGAATGGCGACTCCCTTCGTGTAGTCGCCATTGAGGCACGCCTTTCGAGCGTCGCGTTCCTGGGCTTGCCTGCCCTGGGCTTTCTTGCCCGCGGCAAGCGCAGGCGTGACCGCGATCGCCAAGAGAGAAAAAACGATCGCGGCGCTGCAAAGGGAACGATTAAGGATATGTCCAGCAGACTGGCTCATAGCGGCGAATCTTGGCCATGTCGATACTTGTTTGCAAGGAATTCCTCATGCCCATACCCTGCAGGATTCAGGCGCGGCCTGACCCGGACTTTAAAAACCTATGCAGAGAAGTCAGGCATGCTTGCTAAGCTGAAGTTTGATATCAACGGTGATGATTTCAGGGAAGGACTTACTGCTATTATTTCCTGTAAAGTGCAGAAACCGCAGTTTGAGGGACAGACCAAAACAAAACTCGGGAACTCAGAGGTTATGGGTGCTGTGGACCAGGCTGTCAGCGCACATTTAACAAATTACCTTGAAGAGAATCCCAGGGACGCCAAAGCAATTGTTCAGAAAGTGATCCTGGCTGCTACGGCACGTCACGCTGCCAGGAAAGCCCGGGAACTGGTTCAAAGAAAAAATGTGCTGTCAGGTGCAGGATTGCCGGGAAAACTTGCTGACTGTGCCGAAAAAGATCCGGCTATCTCAGAATTATTCCTGGTTGAAGGAGATTCTGCCGGAGGCACTGCAAAACAGGGGAGAGACCGTAAGTTCCAGGCGATAATGCCGTTGCGCGGAAAAATACTGAACGTTGAAAAAGCTATGCTGCACAAGATTTTTGAAAATGAAGAGATCAAGAACATATTTACGGCGCTTGGAGTTTCGATTGGAACGGAAGATGACAGCAAGGCTCTCAACATGCAGGGACTGAGATATCATAAAGTCATAATCATGACAGATGCCGATGTTGACGGAAGTCATATTACCACACTTATTATGACATTTTTCTTCCGTTTCATGCAGGATCTCATTAAAGAAGGATATCTGTATGTTGCCACACCGCCTCTGTATCTTGTCAGGAAAGCAAAATTCGAAAAATACTGCTGGACTGAGGAAGAACGATTGCAGACAATCGAAGAGATAGGTAACGACAGCAATGTTCACGTACAGAGATACAAAGGGCTTGGAGAAATGAATGCTGAGCAGTTATGGGAAACCACAATGAATCCTCAGAAACGGACATTACGCCACGTTACCATCGAAAGTGCTGCCGAAGCCGACAGGATATTCTCAATGCTGATGGGAGATGAAGTCCCCCCCCGCCGCGAATTCATCGAGACACATGCAAAATATGCAAAGATCGATGCATAATCGCTGCTGAATTATCCCTGCTTAAGTCTGGAAGCTGTATCACAACGAGATTTAAATGTAAAGCGCCGATTTATGCTTTGACATTAAATTTTATTTATATGCAAACTTTCCTGTTTTGTTTTAAGTTAATTTTACAAAAGACACATTTAAATCTCGTTGTGATACAGCTTCCATGCAGGGATAATCTAATTCCAGCTCACGAATAAATTCAAATATTAAATAAAATGCACAACTACCTTAAACCACTACTTAAAGAGCTTGAATCTGCAAAAAACGCTGAAAATGCTTACTGGATGAAGAAATATATGAAAGACCAGTTCGAGTTTTATGGGGTTAAAACCCCGGAGCGCAGGGCTATGATGAAGTCATTTATGAAAGAGTATGGCCTTCCTCCTGCGAATGAATTGAAACCGGTGATTATGGAATGCTGGTCGCATGATTATCGTGACTGGCAATATGTGGCCGTTGGATTACTGATGGAATATATTAAAGAGCCTGAAAAAGATATTGTTGGATTACTTGAATTTATGGTTGTCAATAAATCATGGTGGGACACGGTGGACGGTATTGCCGGATGGCTGGTGGGACCTCTTTTTAAAAAATATCCTGACCTCATAGAACCAATAACAACTCAGTGGATGAATTCAGGAAACATCTGGTTGCAGCGCACATGTTTATTATTTCAGCTTAATTATAAAAAGAATACAGATACAGAAATATTATTCCGCTTTATCGAGGAATTATCCGGTGAAACTTCATTCTGGATCCGGAAAGCGATCGGCTGGGTTCTTAGAGAATATTCCAAAACCAACCCGGACGCAGTTCTGAAATTTGTCAACTCCCACCAATTGTCATCTCTCAGCCGCAAAGAAGCGCTGAAGGTGGTTAATAGAAAATCTTGACTCGCGTACTTAAAAAGAGTAATTTGGTGATAGATACTAAACCTTAATAACAGATTATGAAAACAATGCGTCTTATTGCCGGGATACTTCTGGTGATCACAGGAGTTTTGCATGTTGTCGGATATTTTCAGGCTCCGGATGATCCGGGAAGTATTGGTATGCTGGTTTTTGGAATTATTTATGGTACAATAGGTTTGTTGCTATTTACAAAAAAATTATACCCTGTTTACCTTGGACTTATCATACCATTAACTGGTATGGCAACTGCTATTATAAAATTAGGCTTTCCACCAGTGAAATCAATGATGTTTTTATTGTTATTGATAGATGTAGTTGTAATAGTTATTTGCGTCTATCTCCTCCTGAAAAGAAAAACCGCCTGAATTCATCACTCATCACTCATCACTCATATCTCAGCATTCAGCATTCAGAATTCAGAATTCAGCATTCAGAAATTGTAGGCTGCCTTCTCCAGTTCCTTCAGATTCTTTGCAAGGAAGCGGTATATCTCAAGCCTTATTTCCATTGCAGTTTTAAGAACTGTCCCCTACCTATGTTAATCTATTTATCTATAATGATACTTCCTTCAAAGACAAATCCCACGGGCCCTTCCAGGATAATATCGTCAAAATGTTCGTTGCCGGATTTCCTGAAAGTGATTTGGAGAGTACCTCCCCTGGTATAAATTGTATATGAATTTTTGTCAGATTTGCTGCTGATTGCTGCACAAATGGCAGAAGCAATTATTCCGGTCCCGCATGAAAGGGTTTCATCCTCAACTCCTCTTTCATAAGTTCTCACAAATATTCCTTCTTTATATAGGCTGACGAAGTTGACATTTATACCTTTTTCGCGGTAAGCACTGCTATATCTTATAGCCGATCCTTCATTCCTGACATCGGTTTTCCGGGCGTCATCAACAAACTTTACATAATGCGGTGATCCGGTATCAAGTTCATAGTGATCCCCGGATATTTTGACCCCCCTGACAGGCTGCATTGTAAGCTTAACTATGTTCTTATTGATCCAGCCCTCATGGATACCGTCACAAGCCTGGAACCGCGCATAATCGCTGATGATCCCAGCCTTGTTTGCAAATGCTACAGCACAGCGGCCACCGTTGCCGCACATAGTACCTTCGCGTCCATCTGAATTATAATAGATCATCGAGAAATCAAGGTCCCCGTGGGAACGGATCATTATCAGGCCGTCTCCGCCGATTCCAAATCTGCGGTCACATATTGCTGATATCTTTTCAGGCGGGAGAATAGAAAATTCTGAATTTCTTGCATCAATCATTATAAAATCATTGCCAGTTCCCTGATATTTACTAAATTGTATGATCACCTTTTAATTGTTAAATATTTCCTAAAATTAGTAACTATTTGAAACATATTGAACGGATTAGTCGTTATGAGTTATGTATTATTTGAAATAATGTCACAAGAGGCACATTTTTTAATAGAATCTGGT
Organism: Bacteroidia bacterium; assembly: GCA_041480755.1. GTDB lineage: Bacteria > Bacteroidota > Bacteroidia > Bacteroidales > SM23-62 > LJUQ01. Next base: position 13,504 of record JBGPAO010000028.1, on the reverse strand, counting down.
ACCTGAAAAACATAACTTTAAAAAATAATAATTCCTGAGATGAAAACAAGACAAATACTCGTATCAATCATGATCGCAGTAGTGGGCGGGCTTATAGCGGTTTTTGTCTATGCCAGGTTAGACAGGCATGAACCGGCTGTTATTGTGCAGGAAAAACCGGCCGTCAGGTACGTTAATTTCCCGGGAGAAGCCAGTGCAGCGCCTTCTGATTTTACTATTGCGGCAGAAACTGCAGTGGATGCTGTCGTCCACGTTAAAACACAGGCCTTAAGGGAAGGTACAGGAAATCCTTTTTACGATTTCTTTTTCGGATACCAGAATAGTGAGCCGGAACCTGTCGTTGGGTACGGTTCGGGTGTAATTATTTCAGATGATGGCTATATTGTCACCAACAATCATGTTATTGAAGGTTCTCAGACTGTCGAAGTAATTTTAAACGATAAGAGATCATTTGAAGCGCAGATTATTGGCGCTGATCCATCCACCGATCTTGCAGTTCTTAAAATTAAAGCCAACAGTTTGCCATTTCTTGAATATGGTAATTCAGATGCGCTCCGGCTTGGGGAATGGGTCCTGGCAGTAGGAAATCCATATAACCTGACATCAACTGTCACTGCAGGAATTGTCAGTGCTAAAGCAAGATCAATTAATATTCTGAGTGATAATATGGCTATCGAGGCATTTATTCAGACCGATGCAGCCGTTAATCCCGGAAACAGCGGTGGTGCACTTGTTAACACCCAGGGACAGCTTGTTGGAATTAATGCTGCAATTGCCTCGAGAACAGGCGCTTTTAGCGGATATAGTTTTGCGATTCCGGTCAGCATTGTGAGGAAAGTAGTGAGTGATATCAGAGAATTCGGATCTGTTCAACGGGCTATACTTGGAGTGACAATTATTGAAGTAGATGCTGAAAGTGCAAAGAAATATAATATCGAACGGATTGAAGGCGTTATTGTACTGGGAGTGCGTGAGAACAGCTCTGCTGTTGAAGCCGGGATTGAATATGGTGATCAAATAATTGCAATTAATGGTGTACGGATTGACAATCCTTCCCAGTTGCAGGAACAGATAGGCCGTTACAGACCAAATGACAGGATTACAATAACAATACTACGGAATAATAGGGAACGGCAGCTAAACGTTGTACTGCGTAATCCATCAGGAGGAACCGGTTTAATCGAGAAAATGCAGCCGGTTGATGTTCTCGGTGCCAGTTTTGGAGAAGTGACATCACAGGAAAGGAAATCACTTGGTATTAATAATGGGGTTAAAGTTGTACAGTTAACCTCGGGTAAATTCAGGAATGCGGGTATCAGGGAAGGATTTATTATAACGGAGATTAATAATACACAGATTAAGACCCCTGCGGATGTCGAGAAAGTTGTCAACAGCATGCAGGGAGGTATTTATGTTGAGGGAGTTTATCCGGATGGTTTGGTAGCATATTATTCAGTGCGGTTGTAAGCGACCTGCATTGAAAACTCAAAGGGGTTGATTAATATAAAATTAAATCATTTTGGGTATTAAAAAAACATTAGAACTATTGACTCGCGTCAATAAATGGTATACATTCGCAGAAATTTTTTTTGAGGAGGGAAAATGAGACAATTAAAGATCACGAAGTCAATTACGAACCGGGAGAGTGCATCGCTGGACAAGTATTTACAGGAGATCGGTAAAGAAGATCTGATCACTGTCGAAGAAGAAGTCGAACTTGCACAAAGGATAAAAAAGGGTGATCGTGATGCTCTGGAGAAGTTGACGAGAGCGAACCTGAGGTTTGTTGTTTCTGTTGCCAAACAGTATCAGAATCAGGGGCTCAGTTTGCCCGACCTGATAAATGAAGGCAACCTTGGTCTTATCAAGGCTGCTGAGAAATTTGATGAAACAAGGGGCTTTAAATTTATTTCCTATGCAGTCTGGTGGATCCGGCAGTCAATACTTCAGGCTCTTGCAGAACAATCAAGAATAGTTCGCCTTCCTTTAAACCAGGTAGGCTCTTTAAATAAGATAAACAAAGCATTTTCGAGGTTTGAACAGGAATATGAAAGGACACCATCACCTGAGGAACTTGCAGAGATACTTGATCTTCCGAAGGAAAAAGTCTCGGATACTCTCAGGGTTTCAGGCCGTCATGTTTCTGTCGACGCTCCTTTTGTCGACGGGGAAGATAACAGCCTGCTGGATGTATTGACAAACATTGATTCACCCAATGCAGACAAAAGTCTTCTGAATGAATCTCTTTCACGTGAGATTGACAGGGCTCTTGCAACCCTCACAGAGAGGGAAAGGGATATTATAAAGTTATTCTTTGGCATAGGAATCCAGGAGATGACGCTTGAAGAAATTGGTGAACAATTTGGACTCACCAGAGAAAGAGTGAGGCAGATCAAGGAAAAAGCAATCAGAAGATTGCGTCATACTTCTAGAAGCAAGCTGCTGAAATCTTACCTGGGATAAACCTATTAAAGGGATTTCTTGTATAAATTTTGAAAAGATCCTGGGACCTGCATTTTAAATATTGGTCCCTGATTTATAAAAAGAGGCCGTCTTAAAATAATTTGAGACGGTTTTTTTTATTGACTCAGATTCTTATTATCAGCGAATAATGGGTTTTCTTGTGCATGGTCGATTCCTCTGGTGAAATTCTGACAATATTAAATTAATTGGTTACAGTCTGGCTTCTGCTCAAAACAATCCTTTTTTGTATTTTTAATATTATATACCTAAAGCTATGAAACAGATTGCCTGGATTCAATTTTTAATAATCCTTTCCGGATTAATTACAAATGCTCAAATCACTTACAGGGATTATCAGAGAGCTGATTCTGCTACTCGTCTTAACGATCTGGTTTATAATGCATTTATCCGACCGGAATGGGTTGACACTACAAACTTCTTCTGGTACAGAACCCACACCAGGGAGGGCGACAAATATTATCTTGTGGATGCAGTGTCACTGAAGAAAGAACCGGCATTTGATGTCAGGAAGCTTTGCGACCAGGTTAATCAAAAGTCCGGTAAGCAGTTCCGGCCTGATTCCTTTCCTGTAAGAAATCTGAGGTTTATAAACAATCTAAAAGAGATAGAATTTGTCACTGACAGTACTAAATGGAATTACATTGTACAGGAAAACCAGTTAGAAGATAAAGGGATAGAAAGACAAAGGAGTCACGAAGGTTATTGGGGAATAAGTGTTAATGAACTTAATGAAAAAATAATATCTCCTGATTCAGCCTGGGTGGCTTATATAAAAAACTTTAATGTGTTTATTAAGGACAGGAATTCAGGAAAGGAATACCAGCTGAGTTTTGATGGATCCGAAGGTGATTTTTATTCTTCCTTCTGTGAATGGTCGCCGGATTCAAGAAAACTGGCCACTTTTAAGGTCAGGGATAATAAGAAGCATCTGATATACTTTGTGGAGTCTTCGCCAGTAGATCAGCTTCAGCCCAAATTGCACCAGAGGGAATATCTGAAGCCGGGGGATGCTTTACCCGTCAGGAGGCCAGCCCTTTTTGATGCAATATTAAAAAAACAGATTCCTGTTGATGGTTCGGCCTTTGAAAACCAGTACAGCCTGGATAATCTGAAATGGTGGAAGGACAGCAGGGCATTCACCTTTGAGTTCAACCAGAGAGGGCACCAGGTCTACCAGGTAGTAGAAGTTGACGGGCAATCCGGGAAAACCAGGATACTTATAGATGAAAGAAGCAACACATTCATTGATTACAGCAGTAAGAGAATCCGTCAGGATGTTGCAGACGGAAAACAGATCATATGGGCATCAGAAAGGGATGGGTGGAATCACCTGTACCTGGTAGACGGGCAAAGCGCGAAAGTTATCAACCAGATAACCAGGGGAGAATGGGTTGTACGAAGTATTATTAATGTAAATGAGGATAAAAGGCAGATTATTTTTAGCGCTAATGGCAAAAACAGGGGAGAGGATCCTTACCTGATCCACTATTATCGCATTGATTTTGATGGTAAAAATTTGATGGACCTTACACCGGAAAATGCTTTCCACTCTGCAACTTTTTCAGATGACAAACAATACTTTGTCGATGAATTTTCAAGAGTGGATAAACCATCAGAAACTGTGTTGCGGAGGACCTCCACCGGGGAAATCATTATGCAACTGGAGAAAGCCGATATAAATGATCTTCTTGCCAGAGGATGGACTTTTCCTGAAGTATTTACTGCCAGCGGACGCGATGGCAAGACTGATATCTGGGGTAACATTTACAGACCTATGAATTTCGATCCCTCAAAAAAATACCCTGTAATAGAATCTATTTATGCAGGACCGCAAGATTCGTTTGTTCCTAAGACTTTTAGCGGATATGCATGGGGGATATCAGATATGGCTGAACTGGGTTTTATACTTGTTAGTATAGATGGAATGGGGACTTCCAACCGCTCGAAGGCATTTCACGATGTATGCTGGAAAAATATTAAGGATGCAGGATTCCCCGACCGGATCCTCTGGATTAAAGCAGCTGCAGAAAAATATCCTTATATGGATACCAGCAGGGTTGGAATTTTCGGTACGTCTGCCGGAGGACAGAATGCAATGGCTGCCCTGTTATTCCATCCTGATTTTTATGATGTTGCAGTGGCTTCATGTGGTTGTCATGATAACCGGATGGACAAAATATGGTGGAATGAACAGTGGATGGGATATCCGATAGGTCCACAGTATGAAGAAAGCTCTAATGTGGTCAATGCTTACCTGTTGAAAGGTAAGCTGCTATTATTTGTCGGCGAGGTGGATGATAATGTCGATCCGGCTTCAACAATTCAGGTAGTCGATGCTTTGATCAAGGCTAATAAAGAATTTGAACTTGTTGTTCTTCCAGGGATGAATCATACGGCAGGCGGTAAATACGGGGACAGGAAACGAAAAGACTTCTTTGTAAGGAATCTGCTTGGTAATGATACTCCGGATTGGAATAAATTGAAATTATAAGCAGTCAGTTTGCTTGAAACAATACATCAGGACTTAAAAATCATCAGTCAACAGAATAAAGGTTGACAGTTGGGGAATGACAGCTTATACATTCATCAGTTTCCGGGAAGTACTCACTAAGAATCTCGTAAAGTTCCGGATCATATTCTTTTAGTTCTTTCCTTAGGTTTACCTGGTTGTGTTTGCCGTCAGTTATTTCGACCTCACCATTGACATTGAACCAGTCCTGCACACCTTCAGCCCAATATTCCCATATATTGGTTGCAGCATAGGTATTTTTCCATTTGCCATTAGCCAGGGCTTTATCCATTGTGGTTTTTAACCGATCATTAAAAGTAGAATCAACTGGAAGTATCCCGACACCATGTATGGTATGGGCAAATTCATGTATAAGTATATCCTCAGCGTGGTATTTATCGAGCTGATAGCAAAGGAGGTTTTCTTCAGCACAGGTCGTAAGCGGTAACTCAATGTCACCTCCGAGTCCTCTTGCCCTGACATCCCAGTTAAGACTTGTGTCAGCGGCCAGGTGTGCATGCTCGGGTATATCGGTAGTACCCTCATATCGGGCCATGATTCCGATCCTTGTGCCGTGATCGATAAGGGATTTACGCACATTTTCAGGCAGTGATTCAGTCAGGAAGTTAATAATCTTCCGCGCTGACCAGAAAGCCCTGTCCGGCACACGATATGATCCGATAATCGGGATGCCATTGGCATCCACATATTTCTTATAGAAACTGTTAAATCCAAAAGATACAGGTGGTGGGGTGACCGCAACAGAATCTGCCTCTGTCAGACTGCTTTTACAATCCAAACGTCCTGTGTTCCTTGTAGATAAACTGCATCCCGCAATAATTAAAAATACTACAGCTGAAATAAGTGCTTTCATTTTGACTTAAAATTCGCTATCATTAAAATTTGGTTAAATTTAAAGGAAATAAAATAAACTAAATCATGAAAGCGATTTGTATATGGTTGATCCCATTAGCAGTCATTCTTGGTGTGACTGGATGCCAGGATAATGTGCCGGCTGATTCATCTAAAAACCTTGCAATAGTGGCCACACCTTCAGGTTCTGTTCCCTGGGCACCATGGATATATGAAATGAACGATAAGCTTACTCCAACAGATTCATTGCCCTGGCGTCCCTGGGGCAGGAGAGCCTTAAAATCAATCCAGTATGTTCAATATGAATGGCCAGAACCAATTACAACAGGTAAGATTGATGTTTATTTATGGGATTATTACAATGTTATTCCATTGCCGGATTCTTACCGTATTCTTTACTGGAACGGGACTGAATTTGTGCCTGTATTGAATGTCTCCGGATTTGAAGTGTTGAATAAAAGCTTAACGACAATAAGCTTTGATGAGGTAAAAACAACAAAGCTCAGGCTGGAAGGAGATTCTTCACTGTTTTTTAATGCCAATGTGATTGAATGGGAGGTATACCAGGCTAAGAATTCTCCTGGTCATCCGCCTGTTATTTCTGGATTAGGTGATCGTGATGTAATGCTGGGTGGTAAAACTTATTTATCAGCAAGTGTGAAAAGTGTCACACCTGTTGATAAAGTGGTCTGGAAGGCATTGTCAGGACCTGGTAAAGTAACTTTTGAAAATCCTGATTCCTTGAAGAGTACGGCAACATTTTCTCAGAACGGTGAATATCTTCTTGCCCTGTCAGTTACAGAAGGCCGGTTAAAATCCATTGATACCATTAAAGTTAAAGTGCTTCAGCCCCCGCAGGAAAAAAGGCTGGATGTAGTATATACAAAACGTTATAAAATAGACAGCCCGTTATGGAATAAGAGAGCCAAAGCACTGATCGTAAATTGGATCCCTCACTGCATTGACCAGATAAACAGAACTGACCTAAGGGAGGGAGAAGGGGGGATTGACAATTTCATTGAAGCAGCAAAAGCATTGAAAGGACTTCCTCATGGCCGACATAATGGATATGTCTTTTCAAATGCATGGGTTCATCAGACGATTGAATCAATGTGTATTGCGCTTATGGTTGATCCACAGGGAGATAAGGAGATCCTTGCAGCACAAAAGAAAATGAAATCAACCCTGGAAGACTGGATACCTAAAATCCTTGCAGCACAGGAGCCGGATGGGTATCTCCAGACTGCGTATACCCTCAGGGATACCACGCGCTGGAAGGCTAGGTGGTCTCCTGAAACCCGTGGTAATCATGAAGGATATGTTGCGGGATATTTCATTGAATCTGCAATAAACCATTATACACTGACAAATGGTACTGATAAAAGGTTATATAATGCAGCAAAGAAATTAGCCGACTGTTGGGTGGCTAACATAGGACCGGGTAAAAAGGAATGGTATGACGGTCATCAGGAAATGGAGCAGGCGCTTGTTCGTTTTGGGCGTTTTGTGAATGATATGGAAGGCAATGGCCGGGGTGACAGCTACATTGCACTTGCCAAATTCCTGCTAGATTGCAGGGGGAATGGCAGTGAATATGATCAGAGTCATGTGCCCGTGCAGCAGCAATATGAAGCTGTTGGACATGCAGTCCGTGCAACATACAGCTATTCCGGTATGGCTGACATTGCTGCAGAAACAGCTGATCAGGATTACCAGAGCGCTGTCATGTCTCTGTGGGATAATATGATAAACAAAAAGTATTACGTCACCGGCGGAATAGGAAGCGGTGAAACATCCGAGGGATTTGGCGGCAATTATTCACTGCCGAATTGGGGATACTGCGAATCCTGTTCAAGTTGCGGCCTTATCTTTTTTCAGTATAAAATGAACCTTGCATACCATAATGCCAAATATGCGGATCTTTATGAAGAGACGATGTACAATGCATTGCTGGGATCAATTGATCAGGAGGGCAGGAATTTCTATTATGACAATCCGTTGTCTTCTTCATGGCCCCGTTACCCATGGCACGTTTGCCCATGCTGTGTTGGAAATATCCCAAGAACCCTGTTAATGGTCCCAACCTGGACATATGTCAAAGGTGAGGATGGTATTTATGTGAATCTTTTCATTGGCAGCACCATAAAAGTGGAAAATTTTGCGGCCATGGATGTTGAGATGGTTCAGAAGACAAATTACCCGTGGGATGGCAAAGTCCTGATTGAAGTAAATCCTGAAAAGACAGGTGAATTTACTGTTTATGTAAGGGTTCCGAACCGTTCTACAAGTTTGTTATACACTTCAGATCCTCAGGTCAGCGGACTTAAATCAATTTCAGTAAATGGAGAGCCAATGGAAGTAAAGACTGACCGGGGATACGTACCCATCAGACGTACCTGGAAAACTGGTGACAGGATTGAATTTGAAATGGCGATGGAAATCCAGAAAATTATAGCTGATCCAATGATTGAAGCAGACCAAGGCAAAGTTGCCCTGCGTTACGGTCCGTTGATTTACAGTGTGGAAATTGCCGACCAGTCCGATATAAATGGTTCACTTGGAACAGCTCCGCTATCATTGGAATGGCGTAAGGATCTGCTTGACGGGATAATGACAATCAGGGGAACCTGGGCCGATGGCTCACCATTGCTGGCAATACCTTATTTTGTGAGGAATAACCGTATGAAAGAGGTACAGGAATATGAAGAGGATACTCCTCCAACTTCTGTCGTGTGGATGAATGAATAGTGAAACGTGAAGCGTGAAGCGTGAGTCGTGAAGAGTGAACAGTGAAGAGTGAAGAGTGAACAGTGAACAGTGAAGAGTGAACAGTGAACAGTGAAGAGTGAAGAGTGAAGAGTGAACAGTGAACAGTGAAGAGTGAACGGTGAGCAGTGAGCAGTGAGCAGAAACTGAAAACTGAAAATTGAAAACTGAAAACCATTTGTTATTTCTTCTTTTTTAGTATTTCCTGCAATGCATAAAGCTCATCTCTTTGACGGGCTGCTTCAATAAAGTCCAGCTGTTTTGCTGCTTTTTCCATTGCCTTTCTGGTGTTTTCCATTGTTTTCCTGATTGCTGCTGCATCCATGTACGGGATCAGGGGATCGGCGGCGATATTGACTTCAGTTTTTTCAACATAAAAGGCAGGACGGCTGATCTGTTCAACCGGTCGTCCCATAATATTTTTGGAGGCTTTAATGATCTGCTGGGGTGTAATATTATTCTCCTCATTATATTTCAGCTGTTTTGATCGCCGCCTGTCAGTCTCATCTATTGTTCTTTTCATTGAGAATGTGATGTCATCCGCATACATTATAACCTTGCCATTAATATTTCTGGCTGCACGTCCGGCGGTTTGTGTAAGGGACTTTTCAGACCTCAGAAATCCTTCCTTATCTGCGTCTAATATTGCCACCATTGAAACTTCCGGCAGATCAAGACCTTCCCTGAGAAGGTTTACGCCAATAAGTACATCGAAATCACCTTTACGCAGTCCTTCAATTATTTCAACACGCTCCAGGGTGTCAATATCTGAATGAATATATCTGCACCTGATATTCAGCCTCAGGAGATATTTTGTCAGCTCTTCTGCCATCCTTTTTGTAAGAGTGGTTACCAGCATCCTTTCATTTCTTTTGGTCCGTTCATGTATTTCCCCAAGGAGATGATCGATCTGGTTAAGGCTTGGCCTGACTTCAATAACAGGATCAAGAAGACCTGTTGGACGGATAACCTGTTCGGCTATAACTCCCTGGCATTTTTCAAGTTCGTAATCTGCAGGTGTGGCGCTGATAAAGATTACCTGGCTAAATATATCCTCAAACTCCTCAAATTTCAACGGGCGGTTATCAATTGCAGCAGGCAGCCTGAATCCGTATTCCACCAGTGTTTGCTTCCTTGAATGATCTCCACCATGCATTGCCCTGATCTGCGGAATAGTTGCATGACTTTCATCAACTATCATAAGAAAATCATCAGGAAAAAAATCAAGCAGGCAGAACGGTCGGGTCCCGGGAAGCCTGCCGTCGAAATATCTTGAATAATTCTCTATCCCCGGACAATGACCTATTTCCTTGATCATTTCGATGTCATAGTTGACCCGCTCCTCAATCCTTTTAGCCTCAAGATCTTTGCCCTGTTCCTTGAAAAAGTCCACCTGTTTGACCAGGTCCTTCTCTATCTGTTCAATAGCTGTTTTCAACCTGTATTTGGTCGTTACAAAAATATTGGCAGGATAAATGATGGCACTGTCCAGTTTGTTTATTGTATTGCCATTAACAGGATCAAAAGATTCAATTGTCTCAATCTCATCTCCCCAGAAAACCATCCTGTAACCGATATCATTGTATGCCAGGTAAATATCCACGGTATCTCCCCTGACCCTGAAGGTTCCCATCCTGAATTCCAGTTCATTCCTTGAATACATGCTGTCGACAAGTTTGTGCAAAAACTGGTTCCGGCTGATTGACTGGCCTGTCTCAATCCTTATTGTGTTTTCATAAAAATCATCAGGATTACCTATTCCATAAAGACATGAAACTGAAGAAACCACTATTACATCACGCCTTCCTGACAGAAGCGAAGAGGTGGTACTGAGGCGGAGCTTCTCGATCTCAGCATTTATTGACAGGTCCTTCTCAATATAGGTATCGGTGACTGGAAGATATGCTTCCGGTTGATAATAATCATAATACGAAACAAAATACTCTACGGCATTTTTAGGAAAGAACTGTCTGAATTCACCATAGAGTTGAGCTGCAAGGGTTTTATTATGGCTGAGTACAAGCGCAGGGCGCTGGACCTGCTGAATTACATTGGCAATAGTAAAAGTCTTCCCTGAACCAGTCACTCCAAGCAGAGTCTGGTACTTATCACCGTTCAATATCCCCTCAACCAGCTGCTGAATTGCTTCAGGCTGATCGCCGGTGGGCTTGTAATCTGATATTAATTCAAATTCCATTTCAAAGTAACATAAATCGGAAAATGATCACTGATGCCTCCATAGTACTGCGGCCCTCCGTATGTCCGATTTGGAACAGATTCTTTATACTTTTCATCACTGTATAACATCCAGTCCTGCCTGAAGATTTTCCCGCCCTCATAATCTGTATGGTAACCAGATTTGTCCTTAAGAAGAGATTGTGAGATTATCAAATTGTCGAGCATATTCCATGTTCCACGATAAAAGTATGATCCGGCATTGCCGGTATTATGCAAGTCATACATCAGGTTATATAATTCCCGGGAATTTGCATTTTTACGCTTGTTATTTGCCATCAGCATCTCGTGCACACTCCGATTCGTTGGTTCATCATTCAGATCACCCATGACAATAATTTTGGCATCCGGTTCCTTATTTATAATCAGATCAATCTCTTTTCTTAAAGTAATCGCAGTATATATCCTTCTTGCTTCAGTTTCCTGGACGCCCTCACTTCTGGATTTCCAGTGATTAACGAAAAAATAAAATGTTTCTTTATTCTTTGTTTTTCCCTTTACGTATAAAATATCCCTTGTTGTCTCTGATGAATCGAACGGAAAAATAACCGGAATAGGTTTTGACTCTTCTGCAATAAATTCGTCCGGACGATAGATCAGGGCAACATCGATCCCGCGTTCATCAGGGCTCTCAAAATGAATAACTGAATAATTTCCAGCTCTCAGCCTGTCATTCATTACAAGATCATTCAGGACTTTGTCGTTTTCAACTTCTGCTAATCCGACTATCTCAGGAAGTTCAGAAGGATTCACTAAACTGATTACATGAGCCAGGTCATTAATTTTCTTTTCATATTTCTCCTGGTTCCAGTTAAGTTGGGATCCCGGAGTAAATTCATCATCTTCTGTTGCCGGATCATTTGATGTATCAAATAGATTTTCAACATTATAAAATAAAACAGTAAACTCCTGGTTCGGATTCTGACATGTACAATTAAGACAGAAAAGAGTCAGCAGGATAAATGATAAATATTTCATGATATCAGAATTAATCCTGCAAAATTAATAGAATGAAGGGAATAAAGTTGCAAGTTGCAAGTTTCAAGTTACAAGTTACAGGATACAAGTCGCAAGTTGCAGGTTAGCATAGCTGATTAAATATTATTATTTTTATGTTAATTTTCATTTAAATTTCAGGGTTGCATTAAACGCTTGTCAATGTCTCAGCAGAATGCAGAATTGTTAAGACGTATATCCAGGCTTGTTAAACGGAATCAGGAACTTATTGCACAGAATGAAAAGCTCAATAAGGAGAATGATCGTTTGCAGGCCGATCTGGAAAATCTGAAAGAGATCCTTTCAGAAATGAAAAAGAGGGGCGGAGTATATGAGGAAAAAGAATTTGAAGCCCCGAAGACCCTGAAATTCAAGATGATTACTGTCCTGTATGCCAATATTCATGGATTTTCAAAGATTTCGGCAGACATGGATGGTGAAGCGCTTATGGATGAACTGGATACAGTCCTGATCCAATTTGATTTCATCTTAAAAAAATATAAGATCCAGAAAATTAAGACTATAGGTGATTCTTATATGTGTGCCGGAGGTATACCCGTAAAAAACATTACAAATCCTGTTCAGGTAGTTCTGGCGGCACTGGAAATGCAGAATTACCTTAATGAATATCAGAAGACACTGGACGAAAAGAAAAGGATCTGGCAGATAAAAATGGGTATTCATACTGGTCCGGTTACTGCAGAAACATCAGGCAAAAAGAAGGTTACCTATGATATCAAGGGTGATACGGTAAATATCGCGACCAGGATGGAGTCAGCAGCTGAAGTAGGACAGATATTATTATCTGTCATGACAAACGAGCTGGTAAAGGAATTCTTCGTTTGCGATTACTATGGAAAACTTCCGGTCAAATATAAAGGTGACCTGGAAATGTTCATTGTCAAAGGCCTTAAGCCGGAATTCTCATTAGATGGCAAGGGTATTATCCCAAATGATCTTTTCGAAACCAAGTTCAAACTGATTCAGTTTACAGATATACAGGAGATCATTCTGGACAAGCTTGAGAAGGAACTGCCGAAATATCTGTACTATCATAATGTGAAGCATACGGTCGATGTCGTAACTGAAGTAGAACTGATTGGATGGGCTGAAGGGTGTACAGATGAGGAGATACTTATGCTTAAAACTGCAGGACTTTTCCATGATGCAGGACATACAATAGCATATGATAACCATGAATATCTTGGATGTGGTCTTGCCAGGGAATTCCTGCCCCAATACGGATATACCGAAGAACATATTGAAAAGATCTGTGAAATAATTATGGCAACCAAATTACCACCCAGACCTAAAAATCTTCTGGAGGCAATAATATGCGATTCTGACCTGGATTACCTGGGACGAAGTGATATGATCCCCGTATCAAATACACTTTTTAAGGAACTCGAGGAGCAGAATAAGATCACGTCATTCAATCAATGGAATAAACTTCAGGTGAAGTTTATTTCCGGACATCAGTATTTTACAAAAACAGCAAGGAATCTGCGGGAAGTGAATAAACAGAAGCAGATTGAACGTATTTCGAAACTGATCACCGAAGAATAGGGAAGAGTCCACGAGTCTTCGAGTCTTCGAGTCTGCAAGTCTGTGTTTCAGTGAGACTTCCCTGATAATTTCTTT
>JBGPAO010000027.1:0-17334 GCA_041480755.1 Bacteroidia bacterium | reverse complement strand
GTGCTGGTTATAATGGGTTCCCATATCATATATTACAGGTCTGTAAGGATATTCGCCCTGTTCATTAATATAATCGACCGATATTCCAAGTTCCCTGGCTATACCCAGATCATAAGTTGCAACAGATCTCATATAAGTTCTCTGGTCGTGATGCTGCGGTGCCCCAAGGGCCGAGACTGATAATATATGCCTGGAAAAGCGTTTATCTATTTTTGCATAATAGAACCACGCTTCAGAGTAGGTATTATCAACCCATCCGTTTCCCCGCTTGTAAGATCCTGCCAGCGTAATACCCCAGTCGCCCTTTAACTTACCGGAGGTGAATCCAATAGATGTTCTAAGCCTTCCTTCACTGCTTAATTCCCGGGTGATATTGATTTCCTGGTCTGATTCAAGTCCTTTCGTTATAATATTCATAGTGCCGCCAACTGACGGCAGGGCCAGCTTGGAAGCACCCAGCCCGCGCTGAACCTGGATAGTACGGATAACTGCATCAAGCCCAAACCAGTTGGACCAGTAAACCCATCCGTTTTCCATATCATTAACAGGCAGTCCATCAATCATAACGGCAACATTACGCTGGTCAAATCCCCTTATAGTGATACGCGCGTCTCCTTCTCCACCGCCCATCTGAGTTGCATATACCCCTGGTGTGGAATTCAATATCATTGGTATATCACGACCACCAAGCTCTTCCTCAATCTTTTTGGGCAGGACATTTGAAAAAGCAACCGGGGTTTCCCTGGTCCTGGCGACATCTGCTATAATGACAACTTCATCTATCATAATAGATGCCATTTCAAATTCAAGAAATACAGGTTTTGCGGAAACTGAAACAGTCCGGTTAATGGTTTTATATCCGACATAAGATATTTGTAAATCATAGCTGCCGTAAGGAAGACTGATCGTAAACCTGCCTTCATAATCAGTGACTGTACCTTTTCCCTCTGCGGCCAGGATATTAGCGCCAATCAGGGTTTCGCCGGTGGATCCGTCTTTTACAATACCATCCACATGCCCCTGCTGACCATATAGTATAGAGGATAGAAATAAAAGGCCGGCACAGCAGAAAAATCTGAAGGTATAATTCAATACAATAAAACTATGTGAATTTTGTCTCAACACTGCCCATCATTATGTATAGCCTGCCGGGATATCTTCGCTAATAAATTATTTAAGAATAAATTTTCTGTTCAATAAATTATTACTGGTTGTGAAAGCCTTCAACAGGTAAATACCGGGAGGGGAATCATTAAGCTGAAGACTTACGATCCCGGTCTGCCCGTTAAGATCTTGCCTGTAAATAAGCTTACCTGTAATATCAAATATCTCAGTCCAAACAATAAATTCATCAGTGTAAAGAGTTATTGCGCCTGATTCCGCAGGATTAGGAGAAATAAACAATTCACCTGTCCCACCGATTTTTGTAATTGAGGACGCCGGATCGCATCCGCACAGGTGTGAGCCAAGATTATCCCATACATTCTCACCGCCGGGGACAGTGTCCCATTCAAGAGTGACGTTAAAAGAATCAACAAGAGTTGTTACACCATGCTTTACAAATGGTTTTCTTGCGAGGGAATGCCCGGAGGTCCATGGTATCCAGTAATAACCCTCAGGGACAATATATTTTCTTATAAAAGCGCTGTCTCTGCCTATCAGTGTAGAATCCTGATATACGTTCCTGTATACCCACTGTTGTGTAAAGTCAGCCCAGCCTTCATCATTGCTCTGCATCCCGTCTGCAATGGCTCCAAACAGGTCAAGGCCAATGAAGTCATTATAATTGCCGTTGCCTGCAGGATCCTTAAAGAGAGCTATGGCATCATTACCATTCATATAAGTTGGAGCAGGATATATGCCATCCATCATCCCATTAAAAGTAACTGTGGCTAGTTGCTGCAATGCCGGATCACATCTGGGAGAGGTACCGCCGCCTGCCAGTTCAGTATCTTCAATCTGCCCGTTAACAAGAATAAAAGTCGAATGGGGCAGAACGAATCCCTGCAATTTTGTCTTACCGCCGGCATCCCAGATGGGACTTCCGTTGCTAAACCTTGTTACCCAATACTGGTTCAGATCAATGATCTGGTTGGTTGGATTATATATTTCAAGGGCTTTATTGTTGCCTGAACCTTCAACATATTCCGAAAAGAACAGGTCACTGCAATCCTGCGCAAACACTGTAGTGCATAAACTTAAAACAAGTACCGGCAATAGTTTTTTCATTTTAAAATATTTACATTAACTAAGTTGTAATCAATGAGTTGTGAAATTCATTAGAGATAAACAGATATGCAGCAAAATTAATTATTAGTCGGAAAAACCTGTCCGGAAAGATAATGTTTTAAAACCTGTTTACGGAAGATCAAACAAATTTTGCAAGATATTCATTTGCTTTGGCAAGATCTTCGGGTGTATCAATACCGAAAGTCTCAATGTCAGTTTCCCCCACTTTTATTTTATAGCTATTCTCCAGCCAGCGGTTTTGTTCAAGCATCTCGGCAAGTTCAAGTGAAGACTGAGGCAGGTTCGTTATTTCCTGTAAGACTTTGAATTTGTATGCATAGATGCCTATGTGCTTCAGGAAATGGAATTGCTGGAACCAATCGGTCTGGTCGGTTTTTCTTATAAATGGAATAGGCGAACGGCTGAAATACATAGCAAAGCCGTCTTTATTGGTAATTACCTTTACTATATTAGGATCAAAAATGTCGCTGTTAAGTATCACCGGATTTGCCAACGTGGCAATATCCACCCTCGGATCATCAAAACTTTTAATTAAAAGTTTTATATGCTCTTCTGAAATAAATGGTTCATCTCCCTGGATATTAATGATAACATCCACCGGCTTTCCTGAAGAAATCAGCTGAAGTGCTGCTTCCCCGCATCTGTCTGTACCGCTTTTATGGGTTGCCTCAGTCATCAGGGCAAGCCCTCCGTTATTCTTTACCACAGCTTCAACACGATGGTCATCTGTGGCAACTACAATATCAGGAAGGACCTGCCTGACCCGTTCGAACACCCTGATAATCATGGGTTTTCCTCCCAGGTCAACAAGCGGTTTGCCTGGCAAGCGGGTAGATTCGTATCGGGCAGGAATAATTCCAACAAAATTCATTTTTTTAAAGTTTGATGGCATCCAATTTAGTAAAAAACTTAGAAAATTGTAATTTTGTCAGACAATTTAAGAAAATATGGCAGGGAACGAAGAGGTTCCAGGTTCCGGGTTCCGGGTTCTAAGTTCCGAGTTCATAGTTCAAAGTTCTGGGTTAGGTCCTGATATTCATCAGGATGACTTTGCGGGTTTGAAGTGAAAGGTTTTATATTAGATAATTGTATATAAATGGATATAAATACAATCAAACAAAGATTTGGGATTATAGGTAACAACCAGGGGCTGAACAGGGCTATTGAAATTGCCGTCAATGTTGCAGCAACTGATCTGTCGGTTCTGATCAGTGGTGAGAGCGGAACCGGTAAGGAATTTTTCCCCCAGATAATACACCAGTTCAGTGCAAGGAAACATGGTCCTTATATAGCTGTTAATTGCGGAGCGATACCTGAAGGAACGATAGATTCAGAATTATTCGGACATGAAAAAGGTTCATTCACCGGCGCTCATGAAAGCAGGAAGGGATATTTTGAGGTTGCAGATGGAGGGACAATTTTCCTGGATGAGATTTCGGAGCTGCCTCTGTCGACACAGGTGAGGCTGCTCAGGGTTCTTGAAGCGGGGGAATTTATACGAGTCGGATCTTCCAAAGTCCAGAAAACAAATGTCAGGGTAATTGCCGCAACAAATATTGATATAAACCAGGCAATTTATCATAACAGGTTCAGGGAAGATCTCTATTACAGGCTTAATACTGTGCCTATCCTGATCCCTTCACTAAGGGAAAGGAAAGAGGATATTTATTTATTATTAAGAAAATTTGCAGTTGATTTTGCTGAAAAAAGCAGAATGCCGGCTATCACGCTTACTGACGGTGCAAAAGAAATACTGCAAAATTATCGATGGCCCGGTAATATCAGGCAACTTAAAAATATAACAGAACAGATGTCTGTAATTGAACAGGTAAGAGAAATCAATGAGCCTATTATTTCTAAATACCTCCCTGATTATCAGACAACTAAGCTTCCGGTTGTATATGAAAAATCAATAGATGAACGGACATTTAATACAGAAAGGGAAATTTTGTATAAGATACTTTTTGACATGAAGAATGATCTCAACGATCTTAAAGGACTGGTTGCAGAGATCATGCAAAAGGGTGTGACAAGTGACGAAGTCCAGCAAAATCATGCACAGACAATTCAACGGCTTTATAAAAGATCTGACATATCTGAAGAGCCCGTTGTTCCTGCGAGTACTGCCATAAGAAGGCCGGAGAGCCCAAATATTCAGGATACGGAAGAGATCGTTGAAGAGTCATTATCGCTTGAAGAAAAAGAAAAAGAACTTATTTCAAAAGCGCTTGATAAACACCAGGGCAGAAGGAAGCATGCAGCAGAAGATCTGGGAATTTCCGAACGTACACTGTACAGGAAAATAAAAGAATATAAGCTTGATCTTTAGTCTTAGAAAATGATTACCAAAGCAATACACCGGTTAATTATTACGTTTGATGAATGCTGAAATATAATATTTTAATAATGCGTTATACAGGTTTTTCAATATTGTTTTTTATTCTTACAATTATACCTTCATCCTGTAAAGTAAGTTATTCCTTTTCAGGAGCCAATACAGGAAGTTTAAGTACTGTGTCTGTCCAGTATTTCCAGGACCGGTCTAACCTTGCTCCTGTCAACCTTGCCCAAACCTTTACAGATGATCTAAGGGATTTTATCCAGCGTCAGACCAGGCTCACAATGATCAATGGAGTTGCTGAGGCTAATTTTGACGGAGAAATACGTATTTATGATGGACAACGGCCAGTAGCGATATCCGGGGATGATAAGGCATCGCTGAACAGGTTCACCATAGCTGTAAACATCAGATATACAAATTCACAGGATCCCAAACTTAACTTTGAACAGACATTTACCCAGTACCAGGATTACGACAGCCGTAAAAGTTTCCAGGAAGTGGAATCGGAACTTTCAGGGGAGATTGTAAAACTGATTGTTGAAGATATCTTTAACCGGGCATTTGTTAACTGGTAGCAGGATATAAAAGGCAGGCCATGAACAGGGATAACATTATAAAATATATTCATCAGCCGGGCAGACTCAATCAAAAGACATTGCCTGAAATTGAGGAACTGGTGAATGCTTTTCCTTATTTTCAGACTGCGTATTTGCTTCATGTTAAGAATCATCATAATATTAAAAGTCTGAAATTCACTGATTCATTGAAGTCAGCATCTGCCAGGATTGGTGACAGATCTGTTTTATACCACCTTATTCATGACATGTTACCGGAAAAGGTTCAGGATGCGAGACAGGAGATTCAAACAGTAAAACCAATCCAAAAGCCGGTGGAAGAAATAATTGATACAACCCCGGCAGAAGTTATTGTCAAAGAGGAGAAGCCAGTCTCACCTGAGACACTCATAACCGGCAAACAGGAGGAAGACGGATCGCCTTTAAAATCATCATATCCTTTTACAGGTTGGTTTGGACACCTTGATGAAAGGGTTCCGCCAGAACAGCAAAAGATCCGTAGTGAAGAAAAGCAACTGAAAGAAAGTGAATTAATTGATGCGTTTATCAAGTCTCAGCCAAGGATGACACCGGGGAAGGCCGGATCGGTGGATCATAAGGATATTTCTGAAGATTATATCAGGCATGATGAACAATTTATGACAGAAACACTGGCACAAATTTATTTCAAACAGGGTTATTATTTAAAAGCTATTCATGTTTATGAAAAGCTAAGTTTGAAATTTCCGGAAAAAAGTAGTTACTTTGCGACGCAAATAAATAAAATCAAACAATGTATCTCTTAATTACTATTCTGGCAATTATCATTTGTGTTCTTCTGGTTTTAATAGTCCTGGTGCAAAACTCCAAGGGAGGAGGGCTGGCTGCAAACTTTCAGGGCTCTACTCAGATAATGGGAGTGAGGAGAACAACAGATTTCCTTGAAAAGTCAACCTGGACAATGGCAGGTGTACTAATGTTACTGAGTATTGTAGGCAGTATCGTAATTTCAAGAGGCGAGAAGGAGCAGAGGTCTGTTATTGAAGATCAGATACAGAATGTAATCGATCCTAATGCAATACCAACTTTCCCCTCCACAACCCCTGAACAGGAAAGTACTGAAGAACAACCGCAGCCATGAATTCCGGATATTCAAATCTGTCAAATTAACAGGAAAGTATCGGGGGACATGACAACCTGACACTTTTTTTACCTTTAATTTTCCTCGGGCATTTATTAAATATCTGAATATCAATAAATAAAATAATGTGCAAAGTAATAGGAGCCGGGTGTCAGTGAAAAAATGTCCTAAAATGTCATGAATTCAAAAGGAAAAATGCTTTGGCATAAAATATGAAACTAAAAAGTCAATTCCAAAAAAATGTCTAACCAAAAAAAAATACTAAAAATGGCAACTGTTAAAATTAAGCCTCTGGCCGACAGAGTTCTTATTGAACCTACGGCAGCTGAAGAAAAAACTGCAACCGGCATCATTATTCCTGACACTGCAAAAGAAAAACCCCAGAAAGGCACTGTTGTTGCGGTCGGGCCTGGAACAAAAGATGAAAAGATGGAAGTAAAAGTGGGAGATATCGTTTTATATGGGAAATATTCCGGAACAGAACTGACAATCAAGGGGAAAGACTATCTTATCATGAGGCAGTCCGACGTGCTTGCAATAATCTGAAAAATTTATACATAATAATTAAAAATCTATAGACATGGCAAAACAAATTAAGTATGATATTGAAGCCAGAGATCTGCTTAAAAAAGGAGTAGATGCTCTAGCTAATGCTGTTAAGGTGACACTTGGCCCCAAAGGACGGAATGTCGTTATAGAAAAGAAATTCGGTGCTCCCCTGGTTTCAAAAGATGGCGTGACCGTTGCAAAGGAGATTGACCTGAAAGGTGAATTTGAAAACCTTGGTGCACAACTGGTCAAGGAAGTAGCTTCGAAAACCAATGATGATGCCGGAGATGGGACAACCACAGCAACATTGCTTGCTCAGTCAATTATTAGTGTTGGATTAAAAAATGTTACCGCAGGTGCCAATCCGATGGATCTTAAGCGCGGCATTGATAAAGCAGTTGCAAAGGTGGTCGAACACCTGAAAAAGCAATCTGAAGGAATTGGTGATGATAATACCAAGATCCAACAGGTCGCTTCTGTTGCAGCAAATAACGACGTGGAAATCGGCAGGCTTATAGCTGAAGCAATGGACAAAGTTAAAAAGGAAGGTGTGATCACAATTGAAGAATCGAAAATTTCTGACACCTATGTTGAAGTTGTAGAAGGTATGCAGTTCGATCGTGGTTATATTTCACCATATTTTGTTACAGATCCTGATAAAATGCAGGCTATTCTGGAATCTCCCTATATCCTTTTGCATGACAAGAAGATATCAGTTATGAAAGACATGCTTCCGCTTCTTGAATCGACCGTTCAGACAGGTAAGCCGTTGCTTATTGTTTCAGAAGATATTGACGGGGAAGCTCTGGCTACTTTGATTGTGAACAAACTCAGAGGATCATTAAGAGTGGCAGCAGTTAAAGCTCCCGGTTTTGGTGACAGAAGGAAAGAGATGCTTGAAGATATTGCAATCCTGACAGGAGGCACAGTAATCTCAGAAGAAAAAGGCCTTAAACTTGAAAATGTCTCCCTGGATATGCTTGGTCATGCTGAAAAAATTACTATTGATAAGGATAACACCACTATTGTTGGCGGCTCAGGAAGTAAAGATGATATTAATGCAAGGGTAAAACAGATTAAGATCCAGATTGAAAATACCACTTCCGATTATGACAAAGAAAAACTGCAGGAAAGGCTGGCTAAATTAGCCGGAGGTGTAGCAGTTCTGTACGTTGGTGCTGCATCTGAAGTTGAAATGAAGGAGAAAAAAGACAGGATGAATGATGCTTTGAATGCAACCAGGGCTGCTGTTGAAGAGGGTATTATTACTGGCGGTGGTGTAGCTTATATAAGAGCAATAGAATCTCTTGATAAATTCAAAGGAGATAACGATGATGAAACAACAGGTGCTGCTATCATTAGAAGGGCCCTTGAAGAACCACTCAGACAGATTGCGGAAAACTCAGGCGTTGATGGTGCAGTCGTTGCTCAGAAGGTAAAAGAAGGAAAAGGCGATTTTGGTTTTAACGCCAGGACTGATAAATTTGAGAACCTGAAGAAAGCCGGTGTCGTTGATCCACTGAAAGTGGCCCGAATAGCTCTTGAAAATGCTGCTTCAATAGCCGGCATGCTGCTGACTACTGAATGCGTTCTTGCTGAAGAACCTGAGAAGGAACACCCAATGTCCAATCCTAATGCAGGAATGGGTGGAGGAATGATGTAACAGGTGCATCTTACTTTTGAAGATAACTATAAACCCCTTTTTCCGTTGTGGAAGAGGGGCTTTTTCATTTCATTCAAATTCGAAATGCCGAAAAACTAAATACTAAATAAATACGAATTTACGGTTTCGTTTTTGTTTCGAATTTCGAATTTCGCAGTTTAGATTTTGCTATATTTGTCCCTCAATTTTTTTGATGAGTAACTCCCCGGATAACATAAGAAATTTCTGCATCATTGCCCACATAGACCATGGGAAGAGTACTTTGGCCGACAGACTGCTGGAATTAACCCACACTGTCACGGGAAAGGATATGAAGGAACAGGTTCTGGACAGCATGGATCTGGAAAGGGAAAGAGGGATCACGATAAAGAGCCATGCTATACAAATGCAGTATGAGCTTGATGGCAGGACTTACACTCTGAATCTTATTGATACCCCCGGACATGTTGATTTCTCATATGAAGTGTCAAGGGCTATTGCTGCCTGCGAGGGGGCACTCCTCGTTGTTGATGCTACCCAGGGGATTCAGGCACAGACCATCTCAAATCTCTACCAGGCCCTTGAAAAAAACCTGGAAGTTATCCCGGTATTAAACAAGATGGATCTGGAGGCAGTCAAGGCCGACGAAGTGACCGATCAGATTGTTGATCTCATGGGATGTGATCCGGGTGATATAATTCATGCCAGCGGTAAAACCGGACTGGGTGTTGATAATATATTAAGGGAAATAGTTAAAAAAATCCCTCCTCCCAAAGGAGATCCTGAAAAACCATTTGAAGCACTGATATTTGATTCTGTGTTCAATTCTTTCAGGGGGATTTTTGCATATTTCAGAATACTTAATGGCACTATCCGGAAAAATGATTATGTAAAGTTCATGGCAACAGAGAAAAAATATGAGGCAGATGAAATTGGTATACTCAAACTGAGCTATGAACCTCGTGACATATTGCAGGCCGGGAATGTAGGATATATAATTTCAGGAATAAAGAACTCACTCGAAGTCAAGGTTGGTGATACCATCACTCATGTGGAAAGGCCATGCGAAAAGGCAATCGAAGGATTCAAAGATGTGAAGCCTATGGTCTTTGCAGGTGTCTACCCGGTTGATGCAGATGATTATGAAGAGCTCAGGTCTTCTATTGAAAAGCTCAAGCTTAATGATGCTTCTCTTTCCTTTGAACCTGAATCCTCAGCAGCCCTTGGATTCGGTTTTCGATGCGGTTTCCTTGGATTGCTGCATATGGAAATTGTCCAGGAACGCCTTAACCGCGAATTCGACATGGATGTAATAACAACTGTTCCCAATGTATCTTTTATAGTCCATACAACCAGGGGGGAAACAATCGAAGTGCATAATCCCTCCGGACTTCCTGATCTTACATATATTGATTATATAGAAGAACCATATATTTATGCACAGGTTATTTCACAGTCTGAATATGTAGGGGCAATCATGAAATTGTGCATTGACAAAAGGGGGACATTGAAAAACCAGGTTTATCTTACCAGCGACAGGGTTGAGGTTACTTTTGACATGCCCCTGGCTGAAATTGTATTTGATTTTTACGATAAGCTGAAAAGTATATCAAGAGGATATGCTTCTTTTGATTATTCTCCTTCAGCGTATAAAAAAGCAAACCTGGTCAGGCTGGATATACTTCTTAATGGTGAGATGGTTGATGCATTGTCAACATTGATTCACAGGGACAATGCCTATGATTTTGGCAGGAGGATTTGCGTTAAGCTCAAAGAACTGATACCGCGCCAGCAATTCGAAATCGCAATTCAGGCTGCAATTGGTACTAAAGTTATTGCACGTGAAACAGTAAAACCTGTCCGGAAGGACGTCACAGCCAAATGTTACGGTGGGGACATTACCAGGAAAAGAAAACTGCTTGAAAAACAGAAAAAAGGTAAAAAACGGATGCGCCGGGTAGGAAATGTGGAAGTGCCGCAATCAGCATTTCTTGCAGTACTGAAGCTGGATTAGAAACATTTAATTGCCGTTAGCCATTTAGAAGAAAATGCAGAGTCATTATTTAGACTAATTAAAAATAATTTAAAAACAGGGATTGGCCTCAGGAGATTGATTGATTTTATTTGTTCTTTGTATATTCTTTCAGGGCCAAACTAAACACAAATTTCTTTCGTTATGGTGAAATCCTGCAATAACAAGTCTGATAAGAAATCTGAATTACATCTCGGGATAGATATTGGATCAATATCGATAAACACAGTTCTGATTAATAATCAAAAGGAAATTGTTATAAACCGGTATGACTATTGTCACGGTAAACCTTTTCACAGGCTTCTTGAAGTTCTGGAAGAATTATTTGATCAGCATAAAGAAGATAATATTATAAGTGTTGCCCTTACTGGAACCGGGGGTAAGCTTGCCTCTGAATTGATCGGCGGGCATTATGTCAATGAGATTATTTCACAGTCAGAATCAGTTTCAAAATTGTATCCTGGAGCAAAAACAGTAATTGAGATGGGAGGGGAGGATTCAAAGCTGATCTTTATGGATGGATCCGAAGATAATGTGTCAAGACTGTCTGATTTTCAACTGAATACAATATGCGCAGCAGGGACTGGTTCTTTTCTCGACCAGCAGGCTAAAAGGATTGGCGTTTCCATTGAAAAAGAATTCGGTGAGATGGCAATGAAATCAGCTGATCCGCCGCGTATAGCCGGTAGATGCAGTGTTTTCGCCAAAAGTGATATGATCCACCTTCAGCAGATTGCCACACCTGTTCATGATATTGTTGCGGGACTTTGTTTTGCTGTCGCCAGGAATTTTATCAGTTCTCTTGGCAGGGGTAAAAAACTTGAATTTCCTGTTATTTTTCAGGGCGGCGTTGCAGCCAACCAGGGGATGGTCAGAGCATTCAGGGAGATCCTGAAGGCCGGGGAAAATGACCTGATCATTCCGGAATATTATGCATCGATGGGAGCAATAGGTTCAGTATTTCATGTTTTGTCGGCAGGTGCAAAAGAGGATTCTGTTTTCAAAGGTCTGGACGGTCTTAAAACATATCTTAACAGTGACCAGGCAGAAGGCAAACACCAGGAGCCTCTTGTTGAAACCGATGCAAAGTTTATTAAAGACGTCAGGCCAATTCCTGATGGATCACCAAAAGTGGATGTTTACCTTGGACTTGACGTAGGATCTTTAAGTACTAATGTTGTTTTGATTGATGACGATAACCAGGTTATTGCAAGGAGATATCTGCCGACAGCTAGCAAACCTCTTGAGGCGATCAGGCAGGGAATGTCAGAAATTTTTGAGGAAGTCGGGGACAAAGTAATTGTGAAGGCGGCAGGGACTACCGGATCGGGGCGATATCTGACCGGTGATTTTGTAGGGGCAGACGTTATCCGTAATGAAATTACTGCCCAGGCAACTGCTGCAATTGCTTACGATAAGGCTGTAGACACAATTTTTGAGATTGGCGGACAGGATTCAAAATATATCAGCATAGACAATGGAGTAGTAGTTGATTTTGAAATGAATAAGGTTTGTGCAGCCGGAACAGGTTCATTCCTTGAAGAGCAGGCAGAAAAGCTGGATATCAATATAATTGGTGAATTCGGCGAGCTTGCCCTGAAATCAAAGCAACCTGCAGCGCTTGGAGACCGTTGCACTGTATTTATGGAATCCGACCTGAACTCTCACCAGCAGAAGGGAGCAAAAAAGGAGGACCTGGTAGGCGGACTGGCTTATTCAATAGTCCATAATTATATTCAGAAAGTAGTAAGAAAAAAGAGGATTGGCAACCATATATTTTTCCAGGGAGGAGTCACAAACAATAAGGCAGTTGTTGCTGCTTTCGAAAAAGTAACAGGGAAAAAGATACATGTCCCGCCCCACTTTGATGTGACCGGTGCTATTGGTTCTGCCATACTGGCCAGGGAATATATGAAGGAGAAAAA
This sequence comes from Bacteroidia bacterium, assembly GCA_041480755.1. Classification (GTDB taxonomy): domain Bacteria; phylum Bacteroidota; class Bacteroidia; order Bacteroidales; family SM23-62; genus LJUQ01. The sequence goes on along the minus strand of JBGPAO010000027.1, from coordinate 4,900 downwards.
GCTTCAGACAAGATTTAAAGGATTCGATATCAGCAAAATACCATATAAGGTTGATAAATTTACGTGTAAGGAATGTTCCAACCAGTGTGAGATCAGAAGGGTAAGAATTGAGGGTGAGAAAAAACCGCTGTATTACGGCGGCCGGTGCGAAAAATATGAACTTGATGAACGCAAGGGGAAAGGCAAAGATATCCCGAATTATTTTGATGAACGGCTGAATTTGCTGATGGGGGATTATAAGGAAATGCCGGCAGACGGAAAGATCTCTATTGGCCTCCCCAGGGCTTTAACACTTTTTTACCAGCAGTTCCCATTCTGGAGAACCTTTTTTGAAGATCTCGGATTCAGGGTTGTACTGTCACATGAAACAGATAACCAGATCATCCGGAAATCGCTGGACATGCTTGTTGCAGAGACATGTTTCCCGGTTGAGGTCATGCACGGACATATTTATGACCTTCTGGAAAAACAGGTGGATTATGTCTTCACTCCATTCATTATTAATACAAAAGCAGAGATTGATAATCCCACCGCCAATTGCAATTGCCCATGGATCCAGACATTTCCGTTCATGGTAAAAGCTGCGCTTACAGATGATGTCAGCAAAAAACTCCTCGTGCCAACACTTACCTTCAGGTATTTCGGAAAGGTTCTGAATAAAGAACTATCTGATTTCATGTGGGAGAAATTCAGGATCCCTTCTAAAAAAGTCTCAAAAGCAATTGAAAAGGCCGACCTGGCACAATCAAGGTTTGAACAGGCAATAGTTCTGCGTGGACAGGAAGTGATGGAAAATCTGCCAGGCGATAAGGAATGCATGGTTATTATGGGCAGGCAGTACAATACCGGCGACCCTGCTCTTAACCTGAGCATGGTTGAAAAGCTTATCAATCTTGATGTGGTTCCGATACCAATGGACTTTTTGCCCCTCGGCAGCGAGCATATTACTGATGATTATCCCCAGATGTACTGGCCAAACGGACAAAGGATTCTTGCTGCTGCACGAATTATAGCAAGGGATAAAAGACTGCATGCAGTGTACATGGGAAATTTCAGGTGCGGACCTGATTCATTCCTGGCTCATTTTGTTCATGAAGAGATGGCAGGTAAATCGTATATGGAGATCGAGATTGACGAACACAGTGCCGATGCAGGGATGATCACAAGATATGAAGCGTTTCTTGACAGCCTTAAAGGTTCAAGGATAGCCGGGATAAAAGAAAAAGAGGTGATCAGGCCGGGCGTCATGTCATCAGAACCTATGAAAGACCGGATATTGTATTTTCCATATATGTGCGATGCTGCATATGCTATTGCAGCTGCATGCAGATCCTGCGGAATAAACTCCGATGTTTTGCCCATGCAGGACGAGAAAGACCTGGAGCTCGGCAGAAAATATACATCGTCCAGGGAATGTTTCCCCATGATATGCACTACCGGGAGTTTCCTTAAAAAACTTATGGAACCCGGGGTTGATCCGAAGAAAGTAAGTTTTTTCATGCCGGATCATAATGGACCATGCCGTTTCGGACAATATAACAAGTTTCAAAGGATAGTGTTCAACAAGCTGGGATTTAAGGATGCACAGATCATATCACCCAGCAATACTACAGCATATGAGGATATATCCGGCGGACAGGGCACAAAATTCCGTTATGCAGCGTGGAAGGGATTCGTCGCTGTGGACCTGCTGAGGAAATTGAAACAGGAAAGGATCCCATATGAACTGGTGCCGGGTTCGACAGAGAAAGTTTACAGGGAGGTTCTCGCAGCAGTAATCATATCAATTGAAAATGGTGCAAAGGATCTTGCTGATGTGCTTCACCGTGAAGCAAAAAGATTCAATGAGATAGCCGTGCATAATGGCAAAAGAAAACCGGTCATCCCAGTTGTGGGGGAAATTTTTATGCGTGATAATCCGTTCTGCAGCGGGCATCTTGTACAGAAACTGGAACAGTACGGTGCTGAAACTGTCATCGCACCATTCAGTGAATGGCTGAGTTATTCAACATATCGCTATACAAGAGACAGCAGGTGGAAAGGCGACTATAAGGGGATCCTGAAATCGAAGATCCAGCATTATGCCCAGAATTTTTCTGCCAGAAAGCTTCAGCAATCAGTTCACGGATTGTACGATCATGACAGAGAGATTGAACTGCATGAAATGCTTGAATCCTGCGGCCCTTATATACACATGCATTATGATGGTGATCCGGCATTAAACCTGGGAAGTTCCGTTGCTCTTTTCAAAACCGGAATATCAGGAATAGCAAATATACTTCCTTTTACATGTATGCCGGGAACAGTCGTGACTGCACTGGCAGACCGGTTTAAAAGGGACCATGATAACATTCCATATGTCAGCATTGCCTATGACGGGCAGGAAGATACCGCCATTGATCTCAGATTGCAGGCTTTCATGCATCAGGCCAGGGAGTTTGCCAAATCTAAAGGGTATGATTCACCGGTGAAATGGGCAATCGCGGAAGAAATGACTAAAATTTAAAAACTGGATCAAATGTTAAATGGCTATATTGTTAAATGGCTAAACTGATCAATTACCATACTTCTGGAACCATTTAACCATAAAGCCATTTAGCCATAAAACCCTTTTGTTATAAAACATTTCTGAATTTCAGAGGTTACATGATTAGCTTGTAGCCTGTTCCGTGGATATTCATTATTTCAATTGAAGGATCTTCTTTCAGATACTTCCTCAGCTTCGTTATATAGACGTCCATGCTTCTTGCGTTAAAGTAATTATCGTCGATCCAGATTGTCCGCAGAGCGAAATTCCTTTCAAGGACCTGGTTCGCATTATTGCAGAGAAGCCATAAAAGTTCACTTTCCTTGGTTGTAAGTTTCTGTTCTTTATTGTCAATCATTAATAAATGTTTGTTGGTATCAAAACGGTATTTGCCAATATTAAATATCTCCTGTTTCTTACTGACGTCACCTTTTGTTCTGCGAAGGATAGCCTGCATCCTGTAAAGCAGCTCCTCCATGCTGAAAGGCTTTGTAATATAATCATCCGCACCGATTGAAAAACCTTCGAAAACATCTTCCTTCATTGATTTGGCAGTAAGGAAGATAATTGGCATTTCACGGTTCAGGGTACGGATCTCTTTTGCCAGCGTAAATCCATCCTTCACAGGCATCATTATATCCAGAATGCAGATATCATATTTATTTTTTTCAAAGCTTTTAAAAGCCTTGTCACCATCAGTCACCCAATGTGTTTCATAAGACTTTGCCTGCAGGTATTCCCTTAGCAGGGATCCCAGGTTTTCATCATCCTCTGCCAGCAATACTTTGACTTTGTTTTCTGTCATATTTCAGATTTTAGGAATTGTTTTTCTGGGGCAGGCAAATTTCAAATTCTGTACCTTTATTCAGTTCGCTTTTAATAGCAATGCTTCCCTCATGCTCCTCCACAATTTTTTTGACATAACTCAGGCCAAGGCCGAATCCTTTAACATTATGAATATTGCCGGTCGGGACGCGATAGAATTTTTCAAAAATTCTTTTCTGATCTTCTTTTTTTATACCGATCCCCTTATCCCGAATTCTGATCAGAAGCTTTCCGTTTTTATTCTCTGTTGAAACCATTATCTCGGGCTTTTCAGGGGAATATTTAACGGCGTTATCAACCAGGTTGGATATTACATTTGTAAAATGAACAGTGTCTATCTTAACCTGGCTGTTCGCAGCATTGAGCTCTCCTGTGATTTTGCCTCCAAGTTTATCCACCTGGATTGTAAAATTGTTGATTATGCTGAGAATTAAATCGTTAATGTCAGTTTGTTTTAGTTTAAGCTTTAACTTTCCCCTGTCAAAAATCGCCATCTGCAATACCTTTTCAACCTGGTACCCCAGCCGTTTACTTTCATCCTCAATAATCCTGGAAATATTCTTCATATTCTTCGATTCCGCCGGTATGCTGGGATCATTTATCATCTGGGAAGCAAGTGAAATGGTAGAAATAGGGGTTTTGAGCTCATGAGTCATGTTATTGACAAAATCGTTTTTTATTTCAGAAAGCCTTTTCTGCCTGAAAATAATATATATAGTAGTAACAAAGCTCATAATAATTAAAAGGGTCAGTACAATAGATGATATTGTCATGAATCCCAGTGATTTGAATATGAAATTCTTTTGCCCGGGGAAATAAATTGATAAATATCCTGTATTAAACAGATCCTCAGGGAAAAGTTCTGCCGAAAAGTAATCATTATTGCCATCAGGAGAGTAATGCTTCGATATCATAGAGATATCAAGGTTATCTGCAAGGACAGCAAACTCATAATTCAGGTCAATGCCATTATTCAGTAATGCCCTCCGGATAATTTTATTAAGAAGTTCCGGATTAATCCTTTCTTTGATACTCAGTGGAGGGAGGAGCATTTTTGAAATAACCTTATCCAGAAATGCCTGTTGTTCTTCCAGCTGGCTTTGAATTTCCTTGCGAAGATGGCTCGGTGAAATTAAAGTTACACTAGCAACTCCCTCAGTATCAACAATAATCTCCGGTGATTCATCAATCCAATCAGAATCTTCTGAAATGACTGTTATATTACTGTGATCCCCTGGCTGAACAGAATGTTGAATCGTCCGGATTTCTTCATTAAGAAGCTTTACTTTAGCATTTTTTTCAGAAATCCGTACAGAAACATCCTGAAGATATTGCGAAGCGCTGATTTGTAAATGAAAACTGGAATATCCTTTCTTGGTCAGGCTGGTATCAACAGGCTCAATTTGATTTATTATATTGAAAACCGTTTCCTGTCTTCTGACTTCGTCTGTTACATCTGAGAGAGCATTGTTTACAAGCTGGTTGAACTGTTTCTCTTTAATATCAACCGCATTCCCAATCCAGTAGGATTGTACTATTATCAGTCCG
>JBGPAO010000026.1:0-17562 GCA_041480755.1 Bacteroidia bacterium | reverse complement strand
TTAAACCTAAAATTAGCTGTCACTAACGGCTATAAATTTACTAAAATATTGGATAATGATATTATTTTCTTTTTAAATCACACATGAAGCATTTGAATTGGCTGGAGTATTTAGCATCACGGCTTAAATAGCTATATTTGTGAATTATTTCATGATAAAACAACTTCATTACAAAGTAAATTTAAATGACCTTTGATCCTGAAATGATTAATGGATTTTACCGGGAGCTGAATTCCAGGATCAGCAAGGTAAAGAGTATGATCAGGAAATCCCTTACCCTGACTGAAAAGATCCTGTACACTCATCTTGATCCGGATCAGGTACTGAAGGAGTTCAGTCGTGGCAATGATTATGTTGAATTCCTGCCTGACCGCGTTGCCATGCAGGATGCAACTGCACAGATGGCTTTGCTTCAATTCATGCAGGCAGGAAAGGAAAAAGTAGCTGTTCCCACGACAGTTCACTGTGATCATCTGATCCAGGCAAAGCATGGGGCAAAACAGGATCTGATAACAGCAAAGGAAACAAATCATGAAGTATTTGAATTCCTGAGAACGGTTTCAAACAGATACGGTTTAGGATTCTGGAAACCAGGTGCAGGGATAATCCATCAGGTGGTTCTTGAAAATTATGCTTTCCCGGGAGGGATGATGATTGGGACCGATTCTCACACTCCTAATGCAGGAGGACTTGGAATGCTTGCAGTTGGTGTGGGCGGAGCGGATGCTGTGGATGTGATGGCCGGAATGCCCTGGGAACTTAATTTCCCAAAGATAATCGGTGTTAAACTTACCGGAAGGCTAAGCGGTTGGACATCTGCCAAAGATGTAATCCTGAAGGTTGCAGGCATCCTCACTGTTAAAGGCGGAACAGAATGCATTCTTGAATATTTCGGAGAAGGGGCAAAAAGTATCTCATGCACAGGGAAAGGAACAATATGCAATATGGGAGCAGAGATAGGTGCGACAACATCTTTGTTTGGATATGATAATAAAATGGCCGAATACCTGAGAGCCACAGGACGGTCTGAAGTTGCTGAAAGTGCTGACCATATCGCCAGTAATCTGACAGGTGATCCCGAAGTGTACTCCCACCCTGATCTTTACTTCGATCAGGTTATCGAGTTAGATCTGTCATCTCTTGAACCTCATATCAACGGGCCATTCACACCAGACCGTGCATGGAAACTTTCAGAATTTTCCAGGGCTGTCAGGGAAAATGGTTATCCGTCAAAACTGGAGGTTGGACTGATCGGATCCTGTACCAACTCATCATATGAAGATATAACCCGTGCTGCATCCATAGCAAGACAGGCAATGGAAAAAGGTCTCAGTGCCAGGTCGCAGTTCACAATCACTCCTGGATCTGAACAGGTCAGGTATACAATAGAAAGAGACGGCCTTTTAAAGATATTTGAAGCAATCGGGGGGCTTGTACTCGCAAATGCATGTGGACCATGTATAGGACAATGGGCAAGACATAACGCCGAGAAGAAGGAGAAAAACTCGATCCTTACATCATTCAACCGTAATTTTCCAAAGAGAAACGATGGCAACCCGAATACCCATGCTTTTGTTAGTTCACCCGAAATAGTAACTGCTCTTGCTATCGCAGGCGACCTTACTTTTAATCCTGTCACCGATTATCTTATCAACGATAAAGGCCAGAAAGTGAAATTTGACGAACCTTCAGGTACTGAGCAGCCTGAAAAAGGTTTTGCTTTTGAAGACAATGGATATGTTCCCCCGGCAGAAGAAGGCAGTAAGGTAGACGTGATTGTTAAACCTGATTCTGAAAGACTTCAGATTTTAAAGCCATTTGCCCCATGGAACGGTAAAGATCTTGAAAAGATGAGACTGCTTATCAAAGTCACGGGGACCTGTACAACCGATCACATTTCTATGGCTGGTCCATGGCTTCGTTACCGCGGTCACCTCGATAATATTTCAAATAATCTTATGATCGGAGCTGTGAACTTCTATAATGACCAGACTAATAGTATAAAAAACCTCCTTTCAGGTAAATATGAACCGGTGCCTGATGCAGCTAAATCCTACAAAAAAGCAGGAATAGATACTATAATTGTAGGTGATGAAAATTACGGAGAAGGATCATCACGGGAGCACGCAGCAATGGAACCAAGGCACCTGGGTGTCAGGGTTATCCTCGCAAGATCATTTGCCCGCATACATGAAACAAACCTGAAAAAACAGGGTATGCTGGCATTAACCTTCTCAAATAAAGAAGATTATAATAAAATACTTGAAGACGACCTTATCAGTGTAAAAGGTTTGGTTGAGTTTAGTCAGGGGAAGTCTTTGAAGATTGTACTCAACCACAGTGATGGAAGTATTGATGAATTTCCGGCAACGCATAGTTACAATGGAAAGCAGATTGATTGGTTCAGGGCCGGCTCCGCACTTAACCTGATCAGGCAGAAACAATAAGCAATAACTGAATATATGCTGAGCAAGGTCATTGAATGGCTTGAGATACATCAGCAAAGCTGCTCATTCAGGGATCAGTTCGGGATCGATTGTCCGGGGTGCGGATTACAAAGAAGCATAATAGAACTTCTTAAGGGGAATATCTTTGAGAGCATCTGCCTCTACCCTGCCCTGCTGCCTGTAATTACAATGTTCGGATTTCTTGCCCTTCACCTTTTTTTCAGGTTCCGGCATGGAGCCCTTATATTGAAGATTATGTTTATATTTAATATTTCCCTGATCTCCTTTCATTATATATATAAAGTGATAATACTTTAAAATTGATGACTCTAAAAACTAACGAAATGGAAACAATTGATCAAAAAAATGAACCGGTCCAGAAAAATGAACCCTCCCCGATTCCACTGCCAAATGCAAACACCATTTTAATGCTCGGGATTTTTTCGATTGTAATAGGCTTTTGTTGCGGATTTATTGCTATTGTTGGACTTGTCCTTGGTATAGTTGCACTTGCACTTGCCCCAAAAGCTATTGAAATGTACCAGGCAAATCCAGGCAAATACACTGAAAGTTCGTTTAAGAACATCTCAGCAGGAAAGATTTGTGCGATAATCGGGGTTGTGATCTCAGGATTACTTATGCTTATCGCGCTTATTTACATTGCAATAGTCGGCGGTGCAGTCTGGACGATATTCGATAAAATCCCCTGGGGAAATTATTTAAACTAACTGGTCGAGACTATATCAAGTGACTTTAGATGACAGGATAGTAGTATTTGACCAGCTTGGCCGGATTCTGGAGAAATACCTTGAATCATCAACATCACAGGAAGAACCTGTATCTGAAGGTGGCAACTCAGACCCGGATAGTCATATTTTACTCTACAGAAATATACTTGAAAAGGCTATTAATGAAGCCAGCATATTAAATCCCTGGTTCACAAGGCAAAACACCCTGACTGCTCTTTCGGCAATAAGTAAAATCCTGAACCGAAGGAATCTTAATTCATGGCTTAGCCCATGGGATCCTGAATTTCTGTTCCCGGAAACATATTTAAAAATAGGTGTAATTATGGCCGGAAATATTCCTCTTGCCGGATTTCATGATTTTCTTTCGGTCCTTCTAACAGGTCACAGGTTCATTGGCAAGCTATCCTCCAGGGACGACCTTCTCCTGCCAATGATTGCAAAGCTAATCTCGATAATAAGTAAAGAGCTTGGTGAGCATGCTGAATTTATTGATGAGAAACTGTCCGGAATAGATGCGATAATCGCTACAGGCAGCAACAACACCTACCGGTATTTTGATTATTATTTCGGGAAATATCCTCATATATTCAGGAAAAACAGGAATGGTGCGGCAATCCTTAAAGGGAATGAAACCCCGGATCAGATGGCAGGTCTGGGTGATGACATTTTTACCTATTTTGGACTTGGCTGCAGAAATGTTTCAAAATTATTTGTTCCATCAGGTTATAATTTCGTGAGATTATTTGAAGAACTGGAAAAGTTTTCATCTGTCATAGAACATAATAAATACATGAATAACTACCAGTTTTACAGATCCGTATACCTCCTGAATAAGATCCCTCACCAGGATAATGGCTTCCTTATTCTTAAACAGGATGAAGCATATCACTCTCCGGTAGGGATTCTGTATTGGGATCATTATTCTTCACTGGATAATCTGGTTAAGAGACTGGCGTCGGACAGCAATCTCTTACAATGCATCGCGGCAGATGAAATTCCCGGACTTAAAACTATACCATTCGGAAAAACACAATTTCCCGAATTATGGGATTATGCAGATAATATTAATACAATAGATTTTTTAATTAATTTGGCAAAAAGTCCAGGCCATGATTTTTAAATTCAGGCTGTTATCCAGTGAAAAGGATGATTTTGTCAGGGACTTTGAAGTCAGGTCCGGCCAGACATTCTATGACCTGCACATGGCAATACAAAAAAACTGCGGGTATGATTCCTCACAAATAGCATCTTTCTTCCTCTGCACAAATGACTGGGAAAAGGAGACTGAGATCACCCTGTTTGAGTTACCTGAAGAACATGGCAAAGGTATACTGGCCATGGATAATTCAGTACTCTCGGTCTATATAACCGGACTTAAACAAAGATTGCTGTACATCTTCGATATTTTCAATGAGAGAGCATTTTTTATTGAAGTAGTCGGTATCAGGGATGATGACTCTTCAAAATCATATCCATGTTGTGCTTTATCTGCAGGATCACCGCCTGTCCAGGTATTGCCGGATGATACATTACCGGGAAAAGAGCGGAACGACAAATTGGATGATCCCGGTGCTGAAGATACCTTCAAAGGGAATGATGAGCCAATTGAAGAATAAATATCTGATAATAATACTTGGCCCCACCGCATCAGGAAAAACTGATGCAGCAATACAAATCGCAGGAATATTCAGGACTAAAATTATCTCTGCGGATTCACGTCAATTATATAAAGAACTTAAAATTGGTACTGCAGTTCCTGATCAACGGCAGCTTAAAAGCATACAGCATTATTTTATCCAGACAATTTCCATTCATGATTATTATAACGTCAGCATGTATGAACAGGAAGTTCTTGAACTTCTAAATAAATTATTCTCTGAAAAGGATATTGTAGTAATGGTTGGAGGATCAGGCATGTATGTTGATGTTGTCTGTCATGGTATTGATGATCTGCCTGTTGTAGATCCACTAATCAGGGAAACGCTTCAGCAAAGGTTCAATGATGAAGGTATTGAAAGCCTGAGGCTGGAACTGAAAAGGTTGGATCCGGTATACTATTCAAAGGCTGATCTTAGAAATCCCAAGAGGATCCTGAAAGCTCTTGAAATTTATTATATGACCGGGATCCCCTATTCTTCTTTTCTGACAGGTCCAAAAAAGGAGAGACCTTTTAAAATAATTAAAACAGGTATAAATCCGGATCGTGATGAATTATATGAAAGGATCAACCAGCGTGTTAACGGCATGATACAAAGCGGACTTATCGAGGAAGCAAAATCCTTGTACAACATAAAAGAATGTAATGCATTGAATACTGTTGGCTATAAAGAAATATTTGATTATCTGGATGGAAAGGTCACACTGGAGCAGGCCATTTCCCTGATAAAAAGAAATACCCGTCGCTACGCCAGACGGCAGCTGACATGGTTTCGAAAGGATAAGGCCATCGCATGGTTCAGACCTGGTGAAATAAAGAATATGGTTGATTATATCAAAGAACAAACGGGGAATTTTGAATAATGCAGTTTTGATCAGCCAATTATTTTTCTTTCCTTCTTCGTCCGATTTCATCTGACAACTCCTGGATGCCCTTAACCATATTTTCCCATGTATACTTTTCTTTCTCGTCCTTTATCCCATCCCTGAATTGTCCGCTTCTGTTGAACTCAAAAAAATCAATAACAGCTCTTGCCACCTGTTTATAATCAACCGGTACAACGTATCCGACCTTTCCATCCGGGACCAATTCAGCAAGGCCTCCCACATCTGTTACCACCATAGGAACTTCAAAATGGTACGCAATCTGTGTTATCCCGCTTTGTGTTGCAGAAAAATACGGTTGCACAACGAGATCTGCAAGACTGAAATAAAATTTGACCTCTTCCGCAGGGATGAACCTGTCTACAATATGGATGTGCTCTATTACCTGGAGCTCATTCATTAAGGTGAAATATTCATCTTTACCCGAATAAAATTCACCTGCAATTATGAGTTTTATATCCTTAATTTGACTGGTAATGTAAGGCATTGCTTTCAGCAGAAGTTCCAGCCCTTTATACTTGCGTATCAGGCCGAAAAAAAGTAAATAATTGCCGGTAGCTGGAAGCCGCATGAATTCTGCGGCAGACTGCCTGGAAACCCTTTCACCAAAAATATCATATACAGGATGCGGGATGCAGGCAAAGGGAGCCTCTGGCATGAATGTGGTCAATTCATCCGTAACAGTTTTTGACATAGTAATAAATCCATCGCAGGATTTCAGAAAATACCGTGTCAGTGATTTCCAGCCGGCGTGTTTTTCATGAGGAATAATATTATGTGCAACAGCTATCACTCTAATCTGTTCCCTTTTTTTTATAAGTCTTATGATCTTCCCAAGCGGGATTGCCATAAATGGCATCCAATAATGAACCGCCACCAGGTTAGGATTAAATTTGCGAATATAACGGGCAGTCCTGAACCAGCTTAAAGGATTGACAGAGCTTATCAGGGATCTTATTTTAATATCTGCAGGTGTGGCACCCTTCTCAAACTGAGTTTTCCCGGGAAATAAAAATCCAGGGTACTGAAATGAAAAAGATATTATTTCCGTGATGTGGCCTGATCTGGCAAATTCCCTTGAAAGTGCCAGGTTAAAATTAGCTATGCCACCCCGTAGAGGAAATGCAGGTCCAATACTTAATACTTTCAATTCTTCTCAGTTAATTTTCTCTGCAATAAGATACTTATTGCGGTCTGATGAATTCCTGGAAATCATTTCACCAAGGAAACCAGCCAGGAATAACAGAGTTCCAATAATCATTGCGGTCAAAGCTATATAAAAATAGGGACTTTCGGTTACCCGGACCCTGGCTATATGTTTCAGTGTAAAATAGATCTTTTCAGCACCCAGCCATGCTGCAGCAATGAATCCGGCAATAAACATAACAGTACCAAGCGAACCGAAAAAATGCATAGGTTTTTTACCGAAACGCGACAGGAAAAGGATAGACAGTAAATCAAGGAAACTGGTTAGCAATCTTCTATAACCATATTTTGAAACTCCATATTTCCTTTTCTGGTGCTGGACGACCTTCTCTCCTATTTTTGTAAATCCGGCTTTTTTGACCAGGACCGGAACATACCTGTGCATTTCCCCATATAGTTCAATACTTTTAACCACATCTTGACGGTAAGCCTTCAGTCCGCAATTAAAGTCATGGATTTTTATACCCGAAATCATCCTTACAGTTCTGTTATAAATTCTGCTTGGAAGGATTTTTGTTAAAGGATCATACCTTTTTCGTTTCCAGCCTGATACAAGGTCAAAATGCTGGTCCTGTATCATCTTATACAATTCAGGAATTTCTTCCGGATTATCCTGCAAATCCGCATCCATTGTGATCACTACATCGCCTGATGAAGTTTCAAATCCACTCTGAAGGGCTGCGGCCTTGCCGTAATTCCTCCGGAAACGGATTGCTCTTATAGGATCATAGCCGTTTGATAGTTCTTTTATTACTTTCCATGAATTATCCGAACTTCCGTCATCCACTATAATCACCTCATACCTGATCCCGGAATCAATCAGTACACTGGTGATCCATTCCATGAGTTCAGGTAACGAATCCTGCTCGTTATAAACAGCAATAACAACGGATAAATCCATCGAAATTAATTCTTGACTGGTAAAATGAAGCCTTTAAGCTTCTTCCTTTTTGAATATGGCTGCCATGATCAGAGAAAGTACCACTCCGCCCAGGATACTGGTTATAAATCCAGTGATAGCCATTGGGAGAGGCTTTTGAAATTTGGTAGCACGTTCAAGGACCATGTCTAATTGTGCTTCAGGGATTCCTTTTTTCAACATTTTTTCAGAAGTGAATTCAATCAGTTTCTCACCAAGCCCGGTATCAATCACAGCATATAAAAGGTATGTAAATATTGCTCCAAGCAAAGCTGCTACAACAATAATCAGCATTCCAAAGCCGAAAGCCTTCCCAAATGGAAGGACTCCACCCAGGACATTGTCACGATAGCTCTTCATTGCAAGGGCAAGCCCGACAATTATTATTAAAATACCAGCATATCCCAGGGCCTGGTTAAATATTAGATTCAGCATGTAAAGAATAACTGAATACACGATAGAAACAAGACCGATAATGACACCCCAGTTGAGGGCATTTACCAGAATAGAAGGATTTTTCTTTTCCATTTGATAGTTAATTTAGGATTGGATGAAGAAACAAATATATTAGATTTTTGCGACTTACAAGATAATAAGGGGGACAAGAAACAGGGTACAAGGTACAAGGTACAGGGTACAGGGTACAGGGTACAAGGTACAAGGTACAAGGTACAGGGTACAGGGTACAGGGTACAAGGTACAGGGTTCAAGGTCGCAAAAATGCAAATGCACAGAGCGTGTTTTGTCAGGTTCGATAAAAAGTACTACTTTTGTGACATGGGCAAGTCTTATACGGCCAGCTCCTGTTGAATCCCCCCAGGTCCGGAAGGAAGCAAGGGTAGACGGTTGAGCGGTGCGATATAAGTCGCTTGCCCTTTTTATTAATTTTAGTTAAAAAATTTTTAATTCAAAGATTATTAGATATATTTGTCATTCACAAAAAATTGAAATGAGACTATACCACATATTCATTCTTTTGGTAGTAAGTGTAATTACCCAGCACAGGTGAGAATGGTATAGACTTAATACCTGAACAAAACAGGAGGCCATTCTCGGAAATCACAGAATGGCCTTTGTTTTTATATATGAAGGGAGTATCTATGAAAAATAAGTTGCGGAGTTCAGTAACGACCACGGGACGGAAAATGACCGGAGCCAGGGCACTCTGGAGGGCAAATGGCATGAAAGACAGTCATTTTGGAAAGCCTGTCATTGCAGTGGTAAACTCCTTTACCCAGTTTGTACCAGGGCATGTCCATCTTCATAATATAGGCCAGGTCGTTAAATCTGAAATAGAGCGGATGGGATGTTTCGCAGCCGAATTCAATACTATTGCAATTGATGATGGTATTGCGATGGGACATGACGGGATGTTATATTCGCTTCCTTCAAGAGACCTGATTGCCGACAGTGTGGAGTATATGGTCAATTCTCATCAAGCCGATGCAATGATTTGCATAAGCAACTGCGATAAAATCGGACCGGGCATGATGATGGCCGCAATGAGATTGAATATTCCGACCGTTTTTGTTTCAGGGGGTCCGATGGAGGCTGGAACAGCGTTTGGACGCAAATACGATCTTGTCGATGCTATGGTAATTGCTGGTGATCCCAACATCCCTGATGATCAATTACTTGAGATTGAAAAAAATGCCTGCCCGACCTGTGGCTCATGCTCCGGAATGTTCACTGCCAATTCAATGAACTGTCTGAATGAAGCACTTGGCCTTGCCCTCCCCGGAAACGGAACAATTCTTGCCACCCATGAATTCAGGCTTGATCTGTTTAAACGAGCTGCCATGCTGATTGTAAAAAATGCTTTCAGATACTACATGGAAGGAGATGATTCAGTTCTGCCCAGGTCCATAGCTGACCGGAAAGCTTTCATAAATGCAATGTCACTCGACATTGCTATGGGGGGATCTACAAATACAGTCCTTCATCTTCTGGCAATCGCCAATGAAGCCCGTATACAGTTCAGTATGAAAGATATTGACCAGCTTTCAAGAAGGATACCGGTCCTGTGTAAGGTTTCTCCAAGCTCGGCCTATCATGTTGAAGATGTCAACCGGGCAGGTGGAATCCTGTCTATAATGGGTGAACTTGAAAAAGCCAGGCTCATTGATCCGTCATCCATGCGGGTTGACGGAATGACACTCGGACAGGCGATTAATTTATACGATATTACAAGAAATTCTGCAGATAAAGAAGCAACCAGGATCTTTTACAGTGCCCCCGGAGGAAAACCAGGCCAGGAACTTGCTTCCCAGAATAATATGTATGATGAACTTGATACTGACAGGAATAGTGGCTGTATCCGGGATGCTAATCATTGTTACAGTCCGGATGGCGGACTGGCGGTACTATATGGTAATATTGCCCCTGATGGATGTATTGTTAAGACTGCCGGCGTTAAACCGGGCTTATTAAAATTTGCCGGTAAAGCGAAAGTATTTCTCTCGCAGAATGAAGCAGGTGAGGCTATCCTGGATGGCCGGGTAAAAGAAGGTGATGTAGTTGTTATCCGATATGAAGGCCCGAGGGGTGGACCGGGTATGCAGGAGATGCTGTACCCCACATCTTATCTGAAAACAATGAAGCTGGATGATAAATGTGCCCTTATTACTGACGGACGATTTTCAGGCGGCACATCCGGACTGTCAATCGGGCATGTATCTCCTGAAGCGGCTGCCGGCGGGAATATTGCCCTTATAGAAAATGGCGACCTGATTGAAATTAATATACCTGCCAGATCAGTAAACCTGATTATCGGTGAGGAAGAACTTAAAGTAAGAAGGGACAAAGAGTTGTCCAAAGGCAAAATGGCATTTCATCCCACAGGAAGGAACCGGATTGTTTCGGATGCATTAAAAGTTTATGCCAGCCTTGTGTCTTCTGCTGATAAAGGAGCTGTAAGGATACTGAATGGATAATGATATTAAAAAATGAAAACCCTAACTAAAAGCAAGCTTGAAATAATGGATAATCCAACGAAAAAAATCACTGGTTCAGAAGCTTTGCTTCTTTCCCTGATTGAAGAAGGTGTTGACACCATTTTTGGATATCCGGGAGGAGCAATTATGCCTTTATATGATCTTTTGTATGATTACAAAGATAAGATCAATCACATACTTGTCAGGCATGAGCAGGGTGCAGCACATGCAGCTCAAGGGTATGCACGTGTAACAGGCAAACCGGGTGTATGTTTTGTCACTTCCGGCCCGGGTGCCACAAATCTTGTTACCTGACTGGCTGATGCTATGATAGATTCCACACCAATTATTTGCATCAGCGGGCAGGTGACCTCAACACTGCTCGGTTCGGATGCTTTTCAGGAATCAGATGTGATTGGCATATCAATGCCTGTTACCAAATGGAATTTCCAGGTTTCAAAGGCTGAAGAGATACCTTTGGCTATATCAAAAGCATTTTATATAGCCAAAACCGGGAGACCCGGTCCGGTGATAATAGATCTCACCAAAGATGCCCAGTTTGAGGAGTTCGGCTTCAGCTATAAAAGATGTAACCGAATAAGGAGTTATATTCCCTATCCCGCTATTGATCTGAAAAAAGTTGAACAGGCCGCAGCAATAATTAATAAGGCAAAAAAACCACTTGCACTTATTGGTCAGGGAGTAATCCTGTCCGGTGCAGAAGCAGAGTTAAAAACCTTTCTTGAAAAGACCGGGATACCCGCAGCCTGGACTCTTCTTGGCAATTCAGCGTTTCCCCATAACCACCCCCTGAATGTAGGTATGCTGGGAATGCACGGTAACTATGGGCCAAATATCAAAACAAATGAATGTGACGTACTGATCGCTCTGGGAATGAGATTTGATGACCGCGTCACCGGTGATACCTCAAAGTATGCGAAGCAGGCAAAAGTAATACACTGTGACATAGATCCTTCCGAGGTGGATAAAAATATAAAATCCGACGTCGCCATTATTGCTGATCTAAAGGACACACTTCAGGCCCTGATTCCAAGGGTTAAAGAGAACTCGCATTCCAGCTGGCTTGGGGAATTTGAGAAAGCTTACAAGACTGAATATGAGCGTGTAATTTATCCGGAACTTCATCCTGAAACAGAGGAATTGACCATGGGAGAAGTTATATGGAAAATTAATGATTTCATAAAAGGCGATGCTATCCTGGTAACTGATGTGGGCCAGCACCAGATGGTAGCCTCACGGTATTTTAAGGTCAATTCAACCAGGAGTGTAGTAACATCCGGAGGACTCGGTACGATGGGATTTGGATTGCCTGCATCTATTGGTGCCAAGATTGGCAGGCCTGATAAACTGGTCGTTGCCGTTATCGGTGATGGTGGATTCCAGATGACAATACAGGAATTGGGGACTATGGCTCAATCACAGGTTGCGGTTAAGATTGTACTGATAAATAATAACTTTCTGGGTATGGTCAGACAATGGCAGCAGTTGTTCTTCAATAAAAGATATTCATTTACCGAGCTGATGAATCCGGATTTTATAACCATTGCCAAAGGATATGGGATTAAAGGACGGCGCGTGGCAAAAAGAGATGAACTGGATGCAGCAATTACTGAGATGTTTAATCAGGACGGTCCGTTTCTCCTGGATGTCAAGGTAAAAAATGAAGGTAACGTTTTCCCGATGGTCCCGGCAGGAGCTTCGGTATCGGATATACGTCTGGAATAATGGTACAGGATACAGGGTACAAGGTACAAGGTTCAAGGTACAGGAGTAGAGTTGTAAGTTGCAACAGGGTTGTATGTAAACAAATTGAAACAATTTGAAACAACAGAAACAATAGAAACTATAAACATATGGAGCAGGAATTTACAATCACGGCATTTTCAGAAAATAGTGTTGGTCTTCTTAACAGGATGACAATTATTTTCACACGGAGGCATATTAATATCGACAGTCTGACTGTCGGTGAATCAGCTCACCGGGGTATTTATAAATTCACTATTGTTGTCAGGACTACTTTACCGATGATCAAGAAGGTAGTGTGCCAGATTGAAAAAATTGTTGACGTACTGAAGGCTTTTTACCATGTAAGTAATGATATCATACATCAGGAAGTTGCCCTTTATAAAGTACCAACAGAGGCACTTTTCTCAAGCAATGAAATAGAACAAATTGTCAGAACTCATAATGCACGTATCCTGGAAGTAACACCTGATTATACAGTTATTGAAAAAACCGGACACAAAAAGGAGACCCAGGAACTTTTTGAAATCCTTGATAAATATGGTGTGCTTCAGTTTACACGTTCAGGGCGGGTTGCAATAACCAGAGGCAAGACCGAAAAATTTACCGATTTCCTTAAAGCCCTGGATAAAGAATATTCGGAATCATTAATGAATGAAGAATAAAAACTATGGTAAAACTAAAATTTGGTGAAATCAGTGAAAACGTGGTAACCCGGGATGAGTTTCCACTTTCCAAAGCCCGTGAGGTCCTGAAAAATGAACTTATCGCAATCATCGGATATGGAGTTCAGGGGCCAGCCCAGGCACTTAACTTAAAGGATAACGGGATGAACGTGATTATCGGTCAGGCCCCTGCTTTTAAGGAGGACTGGGAGAAGGCAGTCAGCGACGGGTGGGTTCCCGATAAAACACTTTTCCCTATTGAAGAAGCAGCAAAAAAAGCTACGATTATTCAATATCTTGTATCAGATGCTGCCCAGCGTGCAGTTTGGCCAGTCCTCAAATCAACGCTTAATAAAGGTGATGCATTATATTTCTCTCACGGCTTCTCAATTACTTACAAGGATCAGACAGGCGTTATACCTCCCGATTATGTGGATGTGATCCTGGTCGCTCCAAAAGGGTCCGGGACCAGTGTCAGACGTAATTTTCTTGCAGGTACAGGCATTAATGCCAGCTACGCAATTTTCCAGGATTATACAGGAAGAGCTGAAGAGCGTACTCTTGCCCTTGGCATCGGAATAGGCTCCGGATATTTGTTCCCTACCACATTTGAAAAAGAGGTATTCAGCGACCTGACCGGCGAACGCGGTGTACTTATGGGGGCATTGGCTGGTATAATGGAAGCTCAGTACAAGGTTTTACGTGACCATGGCCACAGCCCCAGTGAAGCTTTTAATGAGACTGTTGAAGAACTTACACAAAGCCTGATCAGGCTGGTGGATGAAAAAGGGATGGACTGGATGTACTCAAACTGCAGCGCTACAGCCCAGCGCGGTGCTCTGGATTGGAAACCCCGTTTCAGAGATGCCGTATTGCCTGTTTTTGAAAAACTTTATGAACGGGTTAAAAAAGGCGATGAGACCCGGGTAGTACTTGAAAAAACAGGTAAAACCGATTATAAGGCAGATCTTGAAGCCGAGCTCGCTGAAATGCGTAATTCTGAGATGTGGCAGGCAGGGGCAATGGTAAGAAAACTCAGGCCCGGAATTAAATAATAAATACTGCAATACCAAGGTTTTGATGGTTTTCTGCTAATTTTACCATTCAAGCATCATGGCTGCACGGAATGGATGAAAAGAAAAAACTTTTTCAGAGTCTTTTATTTCCGGCACTGTTCCTGATAATTATCTGGCTGGTAAAAATAACCGAGATTGTATTAAATATTAATTTCATATATCTTGGACTTTATCCCCTGAAATGGAGCGGACTTATCGGAATCCTCACTGCTCCACTTATACATGCTGACCTCAGGCATCTTTTTGATAATTCAATCCCTGTGTTTCTTCTAAGCGCTGCCATTTTTTATTTTTACAGTCCGGTTGCATACAAAGTATTCTTTCTGAGCTGGATCATCACCGGGATAATGGTTTGGCTGGGAGGACGGTCATCATATCATATCGGTGCAAGCGGTCTTATTTATAGCTTTGCATCTTTCTTGTTTTTCAGCGGGATTATACGAAACAGTATAAACCTCATGGCAATCTCACTGCTTGTGGTTTTTATGTATGGCGGGCTTGTCTGGGGAATTTTTCCGTATGATTATAAAATCTCATGGGAATCACATTTGTTCGGAGCCTTAACCGGTTTTTGCCTGGCAATAGTCTACAGGCATTACGGACCTCTGCCGCCTGAAGAGATCCCTGATGAAAATAATGGAAATGAAGAAGATGATAATTAAAGCAGATGACATAATTTTGTAAAGCATGTTACTTAAAATACATCCTGAAAATCCCAGTACAAGACAAATTCTACGGACCTGTGAAACCCTGCAAAAGGGTGGAATAATTGTATATCCCACCGACTCGGTTTATGCCCTGGGCTGTGATATTTACCAGTATCGGGCAGTTGCAAGAATAGCTAAATTAAAAGGCATCAGTACAAGTAAGGCTGATTTTTCTTTTATCTTTTCTGACCTGAGCCAGCTTTCAGATTATGCCAGGGTTATGGATAAGAAAGTGTTCAAACTTATTAAGTCTCATGTGCCGGGCCCTTTCACCTTTATACTGGAAGCCCGCAGGAATATTCCCAAGTTATTCCAAAGTAAGAAGAAAACAGTAGGTATCAGGATCCCTGATAATAAAATTGCCCTGGAAATAGTACGAAACCTGGGACATCCCATAATGACCACATCAATTCATGATGAAAAAGAGCCGGAAGAATATATCACTGATCCTGAATTAATATATGAATCATACAAATTCAAAGTCGATATTGTCATTGACGGCGGCTATGGTAAAAACACACCTACAACAGTTATAGACTGTACATTGGCTGAACCGGAAATAACAAGACAGGGAATCGGGGTAATAAAATGGGAATTACTTTCGCCAGAATACGGGGGATAAAAGGATCAATACCGTGATAAGTTCAAGTCTTCCTATCAGCATCAGAAAAGAGAAAGTTTAAAGTAACCTGACCTGTATATATTATGGTATGGTATTCCATATTGAATGCACTCAGCCTCAATCTTTTTCGCGATCCATTTGGGGACATTCCTGTTTATTACAACAGAGGCCGGAATTATATTATTTATTATTTCGCTGATTTGTACCGGATATTTTGAATTAATGATTAATAGATCAACCTTCATTGGAGCTCCGGTTTGCCTTCCAGTCTTATAACGATCATTCAAAATACCAATTTTAGCATCGCAGAACTGTATAAAATTAAAATTATGATCATTGGATCCTGACAGGAATAATCCTTTTTCTTCAAAACTTATCCTGTCATCCTGCATGAGTATATATTCAGGTTCATCCAGTCTAAGGGAACTCCAGTAATTAACCGCAATAGATCTGATCCTGGACATTGCTGCCAGACTGGTATCATCTGAGACCACCAGGTTATCTCTCCCCGAAACAAGGTTTATCACCATATTTCCCTGTACAGACAGGACAATCATTTCCTTTTTCGCAGACTGCCGGATTATATCACAGCATGTTTCTCCGCAAAGGAGCACTATTCCAGCTAAAGCCAAATGCAGACTCAGAATTTTCCTGGTCCTGAAGTACAGGCACAGAAGTAAAATAATAATATATATCAGTATTGCCCCTGAAACATCTATACTGATATTAGCGGTACTGGAAAGGGGAAGGTTACCGATAATTCCCGTAAGGGTGTCAAGCAATCCTGTTATTTTATCGAGGATAAATGCGAAAAATGTTGATATTGACGGACTGAAGAAAAATGCAAAAAAAATAAGGCCTGCAATAAGGATAATTCCTGACAGCGGCACTGCAAAAAGATTTGTGATCAGGAAATAATTAGGAAACTGATGAAAATAGAATATCGACAGAGGGAATGTAAATAATTGCGCAGCAATTGATAAACAGATAACTGAGATTATCTGATCGGCAAACCAACTGGCTGTTTTTAGTTTACTGTACAATCCCTGGAAAACAAGAGAAATCCCTGCAACAGCTGCATAGGATAACTGAAATGACACCTGATGAATAACCTGTGGTTCAGCCAGTATCATGAAAAAACCGCTTGCAAGTATAATATTCAGTGGTTCAGTCTTCCGGTTGAGAAACCTGGAAATAACATACATTGAGATCATAATTGCTGAACGCGACACAGATGGTGTCATCCCGGTGATCAATGCGTACAACCATACAACCGGCAAAGGAAGGAGCAGAACATATTTTGATTTCCTCCTGAAAAATAATCCTGCAATAAAAACGAGGGCTCCATAAATTATAGCAACATGCATACCGGAGACAGCCAGAATATGCATGGCTCCTGATGCTGCAAAGTACTGCTGTTGAGCGCCAGTGAGACCTTCTCTGTAACCGAGTAATAATGAGTTGATAAGGCTTTCATTTATAAGATTTTTCTTTTGTATATAGTTGATAAGTTTCATTCTTATCCACTCTGCCTTTGACAGGGAAAAGATACCGGCTTTCCCATTTAATTTTTTCCATGTACCATTTGCCAGGTATGTTTTCCAGTATATACCAAGGCTCTGACAATATTTACTGAAATTAAATTCTCCTGGATTGGCCGGCCCTTCAATAACCTGAAGTGAACTATAAAATATCAGCAAATCACCGGGTTCCAGACTGCTTACAGTGCTGTCCTTATTAATATAAACAAGCATCTTTCCATCAATTGCAAACCACCCCACTGCTTTTTTTTCTCTTACCTTTCCCAGTACTACTTTGTATGTTTTTCCTTTCTCCTCAGGTATAAGCATTATGCAGCCTGACCTTAGATTTGCAGGTCTTGAAGCATGAACTTTATTCTCTGTTAATTTCATACCGCCAAAACACAGGATGC
>JBGPAO010000025.1:0-17823 GCA_041480755.1 Bacteroidia bacterium | reverse complement strand
TTGCTATATGGGATATTTTTTATTATGTCTTTCTGAAACTTTTGATCGGATGGCCGGAATCATTGATGACATGGGATATACTTTTTATGATCCCGACGACCTGGGTAGGACCCGTTATTACCCCTGTACTTGTGTCTTTCACTATGATCCTCCTTGCCATGATACTGGTATATTATAACAGAAAATTTGAAATAGTTAAAATAAACCGGATTGAATTGGCATTACTGATCATCGGATCAATAATCCTGGTCCTTTCATGGACACGGGATTATTCAGGATTTATTCTGGAACATTTCACCTTCCGCGAAATCTGGACTGTCCCTGGCGAGAAACTTTATGAGGTTGCAAGCCAGTATATACCCCGCAAATTCTATTGGGGATTGTTCTGGATCGGAGAGGCAATCATACTAACTGCTATTGGACTTCTATCCTGGAGACATTTGAAAAGACAGTGAGCAGTGAAGTGTGAGGCGTGAAGCGTGGGAGCTGAGTGCTAAGAGAAGAGGGCTAAGAACAGGATTTTTTGATAAATTTCTCTGATACCAAACTTAAAAATGTTTTTTCGGGGAAAATGTTTATTTTTATCTGTCATCAATACTTTAATATTATGAAACATATATGCTTTATAATAATATTAATAAATTTTACAATAATTCAACTTCATTCTCAGACAATTGATACACTATGGTCGGAAAACTGGGAGGGTGACTGGTTTAGTAACTGGTATGTGGATGGGGGGACATGGGAGGTGGGAATTCCAACCTATGGGCCGGATAGCACATGCGAAGGAACACAATGTGCGGCCACGGTTTTAAATGGTAATTATACAGAAAGTGTAAGTAGTCGATTAATACGTTTTACAAAATTCACAGTTCCTTCAAGCGGTCAAAATCCAAGGTTGCGTTTCTGGCACTGGTTCAGTTTTTCCTATGATGACTTTGGTTATGTACAAATAAAAACAGAACACGGTGCCTGGCAGAACATCTCACCACAGTATTTCAATACTAGTAGCGGTATATGGACATATACATCCATTGATCTGAGAGCGTATTCCGATTCCTTGGTGCAGATCGGGTTCTATTTTGATTCTAATTTAGACGGGTTTGGCCGTACTTATGTCAGTTCTGGATGGTATATAGATGCTATTCAAATTATTAGTGGAGGTTATAGCTTCAATCCCAATGAAGGATTTGAAAATGACTTATGGGACTGGTCCGCCGAACGAGGGGTCTGGGAGGTGGGCCAACCAACATCAGGACCCGGCTCGGCATATTCTGGAAACAACTGCCTTGCCACTATTCTGGATGGTAATTATCAAGAGGGGATGCGTACCAAATTCATCAGTCCACCTTTTAGGGTGAAACCGGCTTCTGAAAGCCCAGCTGTGCGATTCTGGCATTGGTACAGCTTCTCTTCTGATGATTTTGGGGAAGTATATCTTAAAATTATAAACCAGGATAACTGGCAAATCATATCCAATAGGTTTTCCGGCACCAGCAGCGGGGTATGGTCCACTTTTTATTCCGACTTAACAGGCTATGCCGATTCTATCGTACAAATTGGTTTCTATTTTCAATCTGATTTAGACTGGGCTGGCCGTAATTATGTTAGTTCTGGCTGGTATATCGATGATATCAGAATTGATGGCATTAATATTTCAAAAGTGATTTATCCAGAAAATGACCTGGCTGTTCAGTGGCTGGAACCTGAAACCAATCCGTTATGCGGAACACTTAAGGAACAGCCGGTTACTATACAGATAGAAAATAAGGGAGAAAAAGCAGTAACGAATTTTGAGGTGGGATATTCAATTGATAACGGACAAAATTATGTGAATGAAACCGTGTTTCAAACCGTTGATCCTGGCAGCGTACTTGAATATACTTTCCGCCGGAAAGCGGATTTGGCAGAGGCAGATTCTTTCAATTGCCTGGCTACCGTCAGTATACCTTATGATATTAACGATACAAACGATATAGTCTTAACAACAATTTATAATGATCGCATAATAGTTGATTTCGAAACAACAGATACAAAGTGCAATGAGGCTACCGGAGTTGCTGAGATCAAGAGTATCAGCGGTAGGGAGGGGCCATTTCAGTTATACTGGACGTCAGGTGATGAAGATATGATTGCAGAAAACCTTGCTTCGGAAACTTACTTTGTGACCATAACCGATATCCAGGGATGTTCGTGGACCAAACCAATAATAATTAACGACGAAGGTGCCCCGGACTATTCCATAGCTGCATCAAGTATCAAGGACATTTCCTGCTATGGAAGAAAGGATGGAAGTCTGTATATCTTCCCAACCGGAGGTATACCCCCATATACTTACCGTTGGTCAAACGGAGCTATTACACAGGATATCTCTGAACTAAGCAAAGGACAGTATGATGTAACAATTACGGATTCAAAAGGTTGTGCAAAGACTCATAGTTTCACAATCGGTGAGCCTGAACCCCTGAAAGTCTTATCGAGCAGTATGGATGCGGATTGTGGCGAATTAAACGGATCTGCCGAGTTGATTGTCAGCGGAGGCGCGAAACCTTATAATTATTCATGGAGCTCAGGACATACAAGCAATATAGTAACCAACCTTCCCGGCGGAGTATACACTGTCTATGTTACGGATGTTAAAGGATGTATTGATTCTGCCAGGGTTTCAATCAATGAAATAGATGCACCTGGCATAATTGTGACCTCTGTCAATCCTGCCTCATGTGAAACTGCCGATGGAAGCATTAACATTAGCGTGGCAGATGATTCATATCAGTACACCTATTTATGGTCTGATGGATCTTCCATGAAAGATCTGCAGAATGCGAGCAGCGGATTATATAATATCAGGGTTTCCTATATGGACAGATTATGTTCTGCAAATCAGACTATTGAGATCCCAACTAAAACACCACCCCCAGGAATAATATGTATGGTAAGCGTGGACAGTATCACCGGAGGAAATTTTATTGTAACAAAAGACCCTGAGGTCCCCGGACAGGTTGCTTCCTATAATATATACCAGCTAAGCAAGACAGGGGTATACCAGTATATAAATAATAAAGATCTTTCTGTGGCGAATACTACAATAGATGCTGCCTCAAATGCGGAAGTCACTTCTTACAGGTATAGAATAACCACCGTGGATAACTGTGGAACTGAATCGGAACCAGGTCCCTTCCACGAAACAATGCATGCTGTTGTCACCCCGGATTTTAACCTTACACGGGCTAATATTCTCTGGAATTCATATAAAGGTGTTGATTACGGTTTTTTCAAAATATGTCGGTATTCGAATTTAATGGGACTTGAAATTATTGATACTGTGCCAAAGACGGCAGATAATGATTTTTATACCTACACCGATCTTAATCCACCGCTCAATGATACTGTTTATTATGTGATCGTTATCGAATTACCTGAACCTTGCATCACTACAAAGAAAGCTGGCTCGCATAACACAATCCGATCCAATAGATCCAAGAAACTTAAGTTTGGAGAAGAGGATATAGTTAATCCCGAATCCATCAAGCATTTTAATGTTTATCCAAATCCAAACAGAGGCTCCTTCAGAATAAGTATGGAAATATTAAGCACTCAGAACATTATTCTGAGGATCTTTGACGGACAGGGAAAGATGATCAGAAGCACACAGTACAATGACAAACAGGGACCATTTGAGGAGTTTGTTGAAATACATGAAATCAAACCAGGTATCTATCATTTACAATTGCTTGTGAGTGATGGGATGATAAGCAGATCTTTTATAGTCGATTGAATTGTGATACATTCAATAATGTGCCGTTGCTATAAAACAGGCAATTTGTTTATTGTCCTGTCTGTACTAATTTGTCTTTCAGGATTTTCCCAACCTGTAACTGAAAAAGGTTATTACCTTTCCATTCGCAATTTCACCCCCAAAGATTATAAAAGCCGTCCCCAAAACTGGGATATTGTGGAAGACAATCGTGGGATACTTTATTTCGCTAACAACAATGGTATTTTGGTTTACGATGGCATTTTCTGGAAAAATATTAGTGTGAAGGAAGATGAGAATGTATATTCTCTGGATATCGATAAAAATGGAATTATATATGTCGGCGGACAGGATGAAATTGGATACTTACAAACTAATTCTATTGGTGAACAGGAATATATCTCACTTCTAGGATACCTGGATGAAAGCAAATATGGTTTCGGTAAGGTTTGGAAAACCCATGCAACAGATAATGGTGTTTATTTTAAGGCAGATGAATATCTGTTTAAATGGACCGGGGACACCATTGTATCATGGAAAACAGTGAACAGGTTTCATACATCGTTTTATTTAGACGGGAATTTATTTATAAGTGAGGAAAACAGGGGTCTGATGAAAATGCGAAATGACTCACTAATTTTAGTCCCAGGAGGGGCTAAATTTAAAAACATATTAATTAAAGGGATGATCACTGATAGAGAGAGCGGTGTATTAATATTCACAGAGAGTGAAGGGATTTTTCATATGTTATTGGGAGATGAATCAGAAAGTATAAAACTAGTAAGGCATTTTAATGAAATCGACAATTTTATGTTTGAGAATTTCATTACATGTGCCCTTAGAGTTAATGAAAACCAGTTTGCAATTGGATCTCAGGGCAAAGGTGTGATTATCTATGATCAGACTATCGATCAGTTCGACTTCCTGAATTTTTCATCAGGACTTCAGGATGAGGTAATTTACGATATGCATCTGGATAGGCGTGGGAATCTCTGGATGGCTTTGAGTAACGGGAT
The DNA here is from genome assembly GCA_041480755.1 of Bacteroidia bacterium. GTDB lineage: Bacteria > Bacteroidota > Bacteroidia > Bacteroidales > SM23-62 > LJUQ01. Next base: position 13,050 of record JBGPAO010000025.1, on the reverse strand, counting down.
ATCTATGTCACCTGTTGGAACTTCTGTAACTTTCTTTGGATATAATTCCGGCATTAAGGAATCTGTTGAGGGAATTTGCCGCTTCAGGAACAAGCTATTTGTCGCTACTATACTTGGTACTTATTATCTGGATGACTACCAGACAAGCAATGATATCCCGGATATCATTTATAATCCCCTATATAATCGGCCGGGATTCAGAAAAATAGAAGACATTGTCGATGAATGTTATGCCAGCACTTCCTTTAATTATCATAATGAGAACCTCCTGCTTATTGCTACTTATTCAGGAATCTCCGAAATCGACGAAAATTTCAATGCTAAACAAATCCTGGAATGTTATCCATGGTTCATATTCCAATCAAAAAAGTATCCTGAGAGAGTGATCATTGCAAATGAGGATGGAGTGGAATCTATATATCGCAGAAATGGAAATTGGATACGAGAGCCTTATATCGAAGAGATTGAGGATGACTGCAGGATCGTGGATGAAGATCCTGATGGAGATGTATGGATTGGTACAATGAATACTGGAAAAGCATTCAGAATCTCATATAATAAGCCCGGCATCGATACAGAACCAGGAATTACTCAATATGATTCAACACATTCCCTTCCTGAAGGGGATATCTACATTAAGCTCTTTGGTGATAAATTGATATTCGGAACTTCTGAAGGACTCTATCGTTTCAATGAATCTGAAAATAGGTTTTACCCTGATACAAGTTTCGGTGTAGAGTTCAGCAGTAAATCCCGGAGTATTCATCGAATATCTGTCGACTATGAAGGCTCCCTTTGGCTGGTAACATATAATAATTTAACCAAGGAATATGAGACAGGTTATTTTGTAACAGCAAATGATGGCAACTATACTTGGGTAAAAGAGCCATTCCTTAGTTTTTCCAAGGGCGTAATCCACAGTATATTCCACGATCCAAATGGAGTATCATGGATGGGTGGGCCAGATGGGCTTTTCCGCTATGACAGAAGGATCAGGAAAGATTATGAGTTAGACTTCAATACTCTGCTCCGAAATATCACCATAAAAGGCGATTCCCAGATTTTTGCAGGAACTTTTACGGATGCAAACAGTTTTCCAACTCTGAACCAGAATCCTGGTGAGATACCAGTAATAGCTTATCGGTATAATTCTATTGCCTTCGAATTTTCTGCGCCGACCAATGAAGATGGTACACCAGTCCTTTTTAACTATTATCTTGAAGGATTTGATGAAGGCTGGCACGAATGGTCCACCGAATACCGTCGTGAATATACCAACCTTCGTGAAAGAACATATACTTTCCATGTTAAAGCAAAGAATCTGTACGACCATGAAAGTGCAATTTCAAGTTATACGTTTATTATAAAACCTCCCTGGTACAGGACAATCCCCGCACTAATAAGCTTTATATTAACAGGGGTTGGAATAATATGGCTGATTTTTGTACTGTATACCCGTGGATTAAGGGCAATTATCCGTGAACGGACTGCTGAAATCCGTAAACAAAAGGAATTAATTGAAGAAAAGAATCAGGATATAATGGGTAGTATTAATTATGCACAACGAATACAATCTGCCTTACTACCTCCAGGCGACTACATTGATACCCTTTTCCCTGAAAGGTTTATACTCTATCTACCGCGGGATGTTGTAAGCGGTGATTATTACTGGATGATTGAAAAAAAGGGAAGGATCATTTGTGTTACCGCAGATTGTACAGGACATGGAGTACCCGGTGCTATGATGAGCATGATGGGCATGTCTTTTCTGAATGAGATTACAAGCATGGACGATGAGTTGCACTCCGACGAAATCCTGAATCAACTGCGTTCCCAGATTGTAGCAGCCCTGCGACAGAAAGGTGTGGAAGGAGAAAGTCAGGATGGGATGGACATGACGCTATATATTCTGGATAGTAAAAAAAGGACACTTGAATTTTCCGGGGCCAACCTTCCGCTTTATCTTTTTCGAAATGGCGAATTGCAAATTATCCAACCAGATAAAATGCCTATCGGTATTTCGTCAAAACTGAATATTCCATTTACAAGGAATGATCTAAACCTTAAAAGTGGTGATATATTATATACATTTTCGGATGGTTACCAGGATCAGTTCGGGGGTCCTAAGAAAAAGAAATTCATGATCAGGAATTTACGTCAGCTGCTCGGAGATATCCACACCAAACCCATGACAAAACAGAGGATTCTGCTGAAGAAAAGTCTGGACGAATGGATGCATGAATCAAACTGTGACCAGGTGGATGATATTATAGTTATGGGAATAAAGATCTCCTGAGAAAAATAGAAGCTTTCATAAAAAACCTTATTTTGAAATACTCAGGATTTTAAACATGAAGGCGTATTCCAGCGCGACTTCCTTGTAGCGTTCAAATCTTCCTGAAGCACCGCCATGACCTGTCTCCATTTCAATTTTTAACAATAACAGGTTATCATCGGTCTTCATATCCCGCAGTTTAGCAACCCATTTTGTTGGCTCCCAATACTGGACCTGCGAATCATTCAATCCTGTCGTTACAAGCATTGCAGGATAATCTTTTGCTTCAACATTATCATAGGGAGAATAAGACAGCATGTAATCATAATAAGTCTTGTCATTTGGATTCCCCCACTCGTCGTATTCCCCTGTGGTTAGTGGGATGCTCTCATCCAGCATGGTGGTCAAAAGATCCACGAATGGAACGTTTGCAACAATTCCTTTGTACAGGTCGGGACGGAGGTTTGCAACAGCACCCATCAGCAATCCACCTGCACTACCCCCCTGGGCAAAAAGTTTATCTGTACTCGTATATTTCTGTTCGATCAGATATTCAGCACAAGTATTAAAATCATTAAAAGTGTTCATTTTCTTTAAAAGCTTTCCGTCATCGTACCATTGCCTGCCATAAATCTGTCCTCCCCGGACGTGTGCAATTGCATAAACAAAACCCCGGTCCAGCAGACTGAGCCTTGTTGAACTGAAGTATGGATCCATTGTTATTCCATATGAACCGTATCCGTATAGCAGCAAAGGATTCCTGCCATTCAGTTTAATACCTTTCCTGTAAACCAGTGAAATGGGAACCTTAACCCCATCAGGAGTTGGAGCATAAAGCCGCCTGGCTTCATAATCAGAAGGATTGAATTCCCCAACTACCTCCTGCTGCTTCATGAGTTTTTTCTCATGGGTCTCCATATTGTAATCAAAAGTCGAGTTTGGAGTAGTAAGTGAACTGTAATCGTACCTGAGCCATTTTGTATTAAATTCAGGGTTGACTGATGCCCTTGCAACATAAACCTCCTCACCAAAATCAATATAATATTCTGATCTATCATCCCACCTTATCACCCTCAACTGATTCAGCCCGTCCTTTTTCTCTTCAACAACAAGATAATCGCTGAAAATCACAATGTTATTAAGATAAACATCTTCACGATGCGGTATCAGCTCTTTCCAGTTATCTTTACCCGGAGCAGCTACAGGTGCTTCCATGAGCCTGAAATTCTTTGCCTCCCAATTCGTAACAATATAAAACTTGTCTCCGAAATGATCAACAGAATATTCCAGGTTCCTTTCCCTGGGCTGTATCATAATGAATTTACCTTCCGGATTATCTGCATCAAGAAACCGGTATTCATCGGATAAAGTGGCTGAAGAAGCAAGGATTATGTACTTATCCGATTTGGATTTATACACATCCGTATCAAAGGTTTCATCCGTTTCATGATGAATCAGCACATCAGATTCCAGGGGTGTGCTGAGAACATGCCTGAAAATCTTATACGGACGAAGAGTTTCTTCTTCCTTTTGGGTATAAAATATAGTCTTATTATCATTGGCCCAGGATGCTCCTCCTGTAGTCAGCGGAATAGCATCATCATAGATCTGTCCTGAAACAAGATCCTTGAAATAAATGGTATATTTTCTGCGGCTGACCGTATCAACACCATAAGCAATTTTCTGATTATCAGTACTCACTGACACTCCTGCAACCTGGAAATAGTCATGGCCTTCAGCCATTTCATTTACATTTAACAGGATCTCTTCGCCAGCTTCAAGACTGCTTTTTTTTCTGCAATAAATCGGATATTCCTTTCCTTCTTCATAACGTGTATAATAGTAGTACCCATTATCCAGGTACGGGACAGATTCATCATTCTGTTTTATCCTTCCAACGATCTCATTATAAAGCTGATCCTGGAATTCTTTTGTATCCTTCATCATTTCATCAGTATAAGCGTTTTCCGCTTTCAAATATTCAATTACCGATGAATCTTCCCTGTTGTTCATCCAGAAATAATTATCAATTCTTGTATTGCCATGAATAGTCAACTCTTTCGGTTTCTTTTCTGCAACTGGAGGTTTCATCTCAACTGATATTTGACGTTTGGAACATGAGATAATAATAAGCGCCAGTGAAAAAATTAATAATGACCTGGCAGCCTGCATTAATTTATTGCTCATCTGATGATTTTTTTAAAATTGCCAGCAAACTTAGTGAAAATCTGAGACATTGCATTAAAATAAAATCATCCGGAGGGGGAATAACGCTACGGGAAAAGATAATAATAATATCGAAGATATGGCTAAATGGCCATTTAACCATCAATCAGGTTTGCTTCGGCATAACGATCCAAAATATTATATAGACCAGTATCCCCGGGAAAGCGGCGCTGATGATCGAAATGATCAGATATAATACTCTCACCAGAGTTACCTCCCAACCCAGGTATTCGGCCCAACCTGCGCATACACCTGCAATTACGCGGTTTTTTGATCGAAGGAGTTTTTTATCGCTCATAACATCTATGGTTTTATTCCCCAACTAACAGTCGGGGGTTGACTGTAGTCCCGGACTGACACTCCGGGTTGACTTACATTTGCAAATTTACTTTCTTTTCCGGATAATTCTTATATTGAAGCAGCAACCCGATGCAACTTAAATAACCTTTAATTTCTTCCGGTTTTGCTTTCCGGGCAAGTACATTTACCTGTATGACGATAGTTTTTGTCACATCAAAACCAACACCCAGTGATTCAATATAATTGTCATCCTTGTTGTCATACAACACCTCTCTGGTATCGGGATCTATCAACCTGAAATTTACCGGATAAAATTTCTGATGTGTACAGAATGAACATATATAATCCTTCTGACCGTAAAAGACTACACTGAATTCAACTGTATCTGTGGCTGATATGACAGCGCTTCTCGACTGGCTGTAAATCTTATATTCCTTGTTACGGTCCATAATGCAATCACCAACCTCGTGGTAAGTAGAACAGTCCTGTGACCATATCAATGGTACTGATAAAAACCAAAAACACAGGAATATGCAGATTCTTATTATTTTCATAACCTGGTTATAAATTATTGTTAGAAATAATATTATTTCTGATCATTGCAACTGTCTCTTTTAATTTGTTAAATTCCTGTTCGTTCAGGGAATTTTTACTTTTCCCGCCTATCACCAGCTTACCGGTTGCTTCTTTTTTTACAATAGTACTGCCGCCGCTATCCCCGAATTGATCATAAATATCCTTCAACGGTTTCAGTTGTTCTAAAGCAAAAGAAACGTTTGGATCAGCAGATTCACTTTCTGCAGACGTCAGCAGGTTATCTAATGTATATCCCTGGTCTGCAAGATATTGCATTATGTCATCCGAACCATTATAGGTATCAATCATTGCTGATGACAGGTATAGACTCTCTACAAATGCACCTGTTGATATCAGCATAATGGTTGAAGGCCTGTCATTCTTCTCGCAGAAGAATATCATATTTATAAAAGCCTCATTGGATATATTGAAAAGCGAATCGATGTAATTGACATTATTTTTAGCCCGTTCAATCAACTGATCATTGACAGTTCCTGTTATCCTTATCTTTTCAGCAATATCCTGAACTCTTTCGAGATAATCTATGGTTTCTTCCCTCCGGCCAAAGAGAGCCGTATAGGCAAGGTCCGTAGCATAGATACCAAGGTTAATCGTCAGGGAGCGCATGTCGAGATATTTATCTGCATTTCTTGTCGGATTTAAAATGTCAGTCTTGAACTGCATTTTTTCAACCTCAATTATGCTCAGCATTTCAGCAGGCGATGGGCATAAATTGTATACTTTTTTAACATCTTCAATCTTTTCAATAATTTCCCCGGTTTTATTGTTGAGCTCATCAACCGAACGGCTGGACCGGTCAGATCTGCAGGACAGCATTAGTCCAATACAACAAAAAATTAAAATGAAAAATTCAATTAGTCTTTTCATGTTCATTTTTTAGATTAAGAACACTGGTATCGCGCAAAAGTATAAAACTTTCCAGTCAGTAAATCAATAAACAAGGTGATATAGCACATCACCAAAACAGGCTCATTACGATCTATTCCCCTTCCTTTCAGCAAGTTCAATCACTTTCCTTAACCAGCTGAATTGCAGTGCAATATAAAAGATAAGGGTCATTATCCAGGTAATAACCACATTGAACCATATGGTATCAATCTGGTAATGCCCCAGCACTTTAACAGCTGAATAGAACTGTGCTCTTCCATTCCGTGATGAAGGGATCTGGTAGATTGGTTCCATTTTCCGGATTAACTTATGTTTTGATTCAGTTACTTTATGAAGCTCATTCCGGTTTAGTACAAGATCCGCAAGGTTTTCATTGTAATTTTCCTGCTTAAGGGCTATCAGTTTTTCTGTACCGCCCATCTCCCTGATTAATTCGCCCTGTATAGTATCTCTGGTGTATAGAAGTTTATCACGCATCCTTGAAAGGCCGGCTTTTATATCGGTCAACTGGTTATTAATATTATCAAGAGATTGGATATCAAGCAGACCTGCCTTCATATCCGGCAGGTCTTTTAAAGGACGTGACCTGATATCTTTCAGGCTGTTAATAATGATATTTGAATTCCTTTGAACAGAAGGATTTCCGGGATCAGATTCCAGGTAAGCTTTCGTATCATCTATTCTTTCAGTTATTGCAGGTATCAGATGATAGAGTTCATAGGAAATGTTGCTCTCAGCCTGCTCAACATCAAAAAAATGTTTCTGGTACTCATTGTTTTTAAACTGGTTAACTGCAAGGGCTTCATAAGCCCACCTGGACGCCATCAAATCTCCTGCAAGCGGAACATTCTCATATGCTGCAACACTAAAATGAAGCTTATCAAATTTAACGATAACCCCGGCCAGCAGAATCTGCGGCACAAGCAGGAATGGAACAATTATATAAATCGCAACCACAGATTTTAATCCATCCGAAATAACAAGGCCAAGGAGATTCGCACAGCAGGCTGATGTAAAAAGCATGACCCAGTAATAAAAAGTCATACCCCTGATCTCCAGTATACTGTTTCCAATGAGAACAAAAGTGATCATCTGAATCGCCGACATGGCAAAAAGGAAAATAATCTTTGAAAGAAGGTACGATGAACGGCTGAGATTCAGAAACGATTCCCTGGCAAGGATACTCCTGTCTTTAATGATCTCCTCTGCACTGATTATCAGTCCGAGAAAAAGTGCCACAATTACACCCATAAATAAATATGCGGGCAGGTTTTCATTTTTACTGAATAAATATTCGCGATAGTCATTTTCTGAGCCGCTCACATACTTGGTAAAAAAACCAAGTATAAATGCCAGGATTGGCGCAACAAGGATCGATATCAGCATGTATTGCCTGTCGGCCAATTTTGCCCTCATGTTTCGCATACTGAAGATGGCCAGTTGTTTCAGATACCCGGGTATCCTGAACGTATTGACAGGTAATTTCTCGCGTATGAACTCATAATTGAATTTCGACTGAATATTATTCAGGAACATCTGGTACCAACCCGATGGCGCCACCTTTCTCTTCTGTATGAATTCCCCTGATTCATTTACATCCCTGGCTTCAATGATCTGTAAGATTTCCTCCGGATTAATATTGCCGCAGGTCGGACATTCACTTTCCAGAGCATCCACCCTTTCAGTCATCTGCTTAAAATAGACAATAGCTTCCACCGGATTACCCATATAAACCGGGTATCCGCCTTTATCAAGGACAATCAGCCTGTCAAACAGCTTGAACAGGTCTGATGATGGCTGATGTATATTGACTATTACCAGTTTCCCCTTAACAGCCTGTTCTTTAAGCCAATACATGACATTTTCAGAATCAGTGGAGGACAATCCCGATGTGGGTTCATCAACAAAAAGAATATATGGCTGCCTGATCAGTTCGAGAGCAATATTCAAACGTTTTCTCTGTCCGCCGCTTATAAACTTATTCAAAGGGGATCCGACCTTGAGATCTCTCACCTCATAAAGATCCAGATCTGTAAGAAGGTCGTCCACCTTCTGCCTGATAATTCCTTCTTCAAGATTGTCAAGGCACAGCTTTGCATTATAATACAGGTTGCGGTATACAGTAAGATCTTCAATTAATAGATCATCCTGTGGAATATAGCCTACTATACCCTCCATTTCTTCTATGCCTGCGTGTAAATCATAACCATTAATATATATACTGCCGCTATCCGGCACCAGCAATCCATTAAGAACTTTCAGAAGCGTAGATTTCCCGGTGCCACTCCCTCCCATAATCCCTATTAGTTGTCCTGATTCAGCATAAAATGAAAATGGATGAATACCGTTTTCTGAATTCCTGAATTTGAAGCTTATCTCCCTTGCCAGGAAAGTAACTGGTTGTTTTGAACCGTCTTTGTGAAAACTGCTGGTTATATCACTATAATAAATTGATGCTATGTCTTTGGCTTTAATTGTTGAGCCCCTTGGTAAGAAATAGACATGCCGCGGAAAAATGTACTTACCATTCAATTCAAGCCTGTCAGTACCTGTATACATAAAAAGGTAAGTGTCTGCTCTTTTGATTTGAAATACAAGTATATTCCCGTTCAGGCCCTTTCTCTGTAAATGTTTAATCTCTGTAAAACTGAATGAACTGTCATCACTGATCACCAGGATCCTGTCCTTTCCCGGTACTTTATAAAACTTATCTGTTACAAAAGCCTTGCAGTTCTGGTATTCTTCCGGTTTGATTAAAAGTCCCTCTGCAATTGTCTCAACAGCGTCGGATACAGATTGAATGAATTCGGTCTCTTCGGTTGCATAACTTTCAAAGTATCTGTTGAACTGCAAAAGGCTCAACAGGATCTGGAATTTATTCCTGACATGAAGCTCGCGGTTAATCTCATCACAGATAGAAAGGATTTTAACTGAAAGGGATGAGGTCCTTTTACCTCTTTCATGGATTTCCGATTTTTCAATTTCATTGAAATAATATTCGTAGACAGCAAGATATTTTTCCGCAAGTTTCTTGCTTAACTGATTACTAAGGTAAGATTCAACGAAATTCCTGGCCAGCGAAAAGATAGTATCACGGTTAATGCCTGCAATGATTGCAAACAAGTGCATCAGGGAATGCAGCATTGATTCATTCATGGGCCGCTAAAAGTTAATCTGATTGCAACAGAATCATGGCTTTTAGTGAGAAATCCAATATACCCGTTATGTAATTCCATAATAAGCTGGGCAAGCGCCAGTTCAATTCCAAGATTCAGGTCAAGCTCGGGATTTGTTTTATTGAAGTGCCGTTTAAGGTCTTCCAACCTCTTTTCAGTGTAATTCCTTCCGGGATCACTGATTTCAATAAAAGGTTTATCATCCTGCCGGCCCGCCATAATTTTGATTGTTTCAGCGGGACCTGTATGCTGGATGGCATGATCCATTATACTTACAAAGCAATTGATCAGAAGCTCAAAATCAGCTTTTATTGTCAATTGCTCTGTTTGCCCGAGGTCAATTTTGATATCCTTCTCCCTGACTTGTTCAGTGGTTTCCACAAGCCCGTATTCAATCAGCTGTTTGACAGAAATTTCTTCCAGTTTAAGTTTCCTTTCCCGGCTTTTAAGGGCAGATATTTGTTCTGCCATTGATGAAAAATGTTCAAGGCGGGACACGGATGTATCAAGAATATTTACGACCTGAATAAGTTCATCTGATTCAATCTTGTCTTTCAGCAGATGGATTGTACCCATTATCCTGTTCAAAGGAGACCTGATCTCACGGCTCATTATTTTAAGTATTCCAGTCTTAATACTGTCAAGTTCCGCGAGTTCCTGGTTTGCCCGTTCCAGGTCGTTCATTATAAGCCGGTTCTTTTCACGCAGGTAATATACTTCTATTGAATTATTAATAGATTTTCTGACTTCATCAGCCTGCAATGGCTTATTGATATAACCATGAATATGACCTTTGTTAACGGCCTCAACAACTGTTTCGAAATCAGTGTAAGCAGTAAGGAGGAACCTTCTTATTTCAGGAAAATCCCTTGAAACGATTTCAAGCAGTTCAGTCCCTGAAATCCCTGGCATTCGCTGATCAGTAACAAGCACCTGGATTTTTTCTTTTTTCATTATCTCCAGTGCTTTTGCAGCAGATTCAGCAAGAAATATCTGGTAATCTCTTTCAAAAGTCGCCTTAAACAAAGTCAGGTTTGTCTGCAGGTCATCAACATATAGTATATTTGGTTTTACCAGTATTTCTTCAGGCATGCATCTTTAATTTCATTTCATCAAACAAAAATATCCGTTCGTCAAATCAAACGTAAATTAATAATCGTAAAATAAACAAATAAAACTATTTAAATTCATTATCATTTCAACAAGTTTTAAGCATAATATTAAACTTTTATTAAGTTCTGGCGCTAGATAATAAACCATCGACTTGAATGATTCATTTTTATTAAAGCATTTCCGGCATCTCGGAATAATTTTATAATATTGGAATTGCCAAATAGCAGGTGTAATCAAAAATGAGCGATACTAATAAGAATAATAAATATCAAAGCCTGATCTCAGAAAACCTGAACATTGAAACCTGGAAAGTTTCCAATACGCTCGACCTGATCGCTGAAGGGGCAACCATCCCGTTTATAAGCCGCTACCGAAAAGAAGCTACAGGAGGACTTGATGAAACGCTGATACGTGAAATTCAGAACCTTTATGACAGGTTTATCGAAATCGATAAACGCAGGGATTCTGTTTTAAGAACCATCTCAGAACAGGGTGCCCTTACTGATGAGCTTAAACAGAAGATTGATGCGGCAGTTACAATGAGCGAACTTGAGGACCTTTACCTCCCGTACAGGCCAAAGAAAAAAACCAGGGCTTCAGTTGCCAGGGAAAAAGGACTGGAGCCATTGGCCGGGATCATCATGGACCAAAAAGACCAGGATATCAGTAAAAAGGCTGCAGATTTCATTTCAGATAAGGTTACCAGTGCAGAGGAAGCCATTCGGGGAGCAAGGGACATCATTGCTGAATGGATAAATGAAAATGCATATGCCCGCCAGCAGATACGGAATCTGTTCCAGCGCCAGTCGGTTATATCATCTCATGTAATCAGGTCGAAAGAAGAAGAGGGGATAAAATATAAAGACTATTACGAATTTGAAGAGCGTTTTAATAAATGCCCGTCTCACAGAATACTGGCGATTTTCAGGGGAGAAGATGAAGGATTCCTGAAAGCAAGGATCGGGCCGGATGATCAGGAGGCAATTTTAATACTCGACAGAATATTTGTTAAGGGGAAAAATGAAGCATCAGGACATGTCAGCATGGCTATAAGGGATGCTTATAAGCGGCTCATCCACCCTGCAATCGAAACGGAATTCAGGCAGACAGGCAAGGAACGGGCTGATGATGAAGCAATCAGAGTTTTTACAGATAATCTCAGGCAGCTGCTCCTTGGCCCCCCGCTGGGACAAAAACGGGTTCTTGCCATTGATCCGGGATACCGGACAGGATGTAAAGTTGTATGTCTCGACAGCGAGGGAAAACTCCTGCATAATGAAACTATCTATCCCAATCCTCCTCATGATGACAAAATCCTGGCAACAAAAAAGATAAAATCTCTGGTTGCAACATACCAGATTGAAGCAATTTCAATCGGAAACGGAACTGCCAGCAGGGAAACGGAAAGCTTTATAAAAAGGGTAAGATTCGAAAGGGATATTAACGTTTTTGTTGTAAATGAAAGCGGAGCTTCAATATATTCTGCATCTGACGTTGCACGAGAAGAGTTTCCTGATTATGATGTCACTGTAAGGGGGGCGGTTTCTATTGGACGCAGGCTGATGGATCCGCTTGATGAACTGGTAAAGATTGATCCAAAATCAATTGGGGTAGGCCAATACCAGCATGATGTTGATCAGAATAAATTAAAAACAAGCCTCGACCAGGTGGTTGAAAGTTGTGTCAATCTTGTAGGAGTTAACCTGAATACAGCCAGCAGGCACTTATTGATCTACGTATCAGGACTTGGACCCCAGCTGGCAGGAAATATTATCTCCTACCGGAATAAAAACGGAGCATTCCGGTCCAGGGCGGAGCTTTACAAAATACCGCGGCTTGGAGAAAAAGCATTTGAACAGGCGGCCGGGTTTCTGAGGATCCCCGGAGGAGAACATCCTCTTGACAACAGTGCTGTTCACCCGGAAAGTTACCAGATCGTTGAAAAGATGTCGGCTGATCTTAAATGCACTGTAACCGATTTAATTCAAAAACAGGACCTGCGGGAGAAGATCAATATAGAAAAATATATTACTGAAAAAGCCGGTCTTCCGACACTTAAGGATATCCTTGCTGAACTTGAAAAGCCAGGTCGTGATCCCCGTAAAGACATAAAAGTTTTTGAATTTGCACCTGAAATACGCACCATAGAAGATCTTCAACCAGGCATGGTAATCCCTGGAATCGTAACAAACATAACCAATTTCGGCGCTTTTGTAGATGTTGGCGTAAAACAGGACGGACTTGTGCATATATCCCAGATGGCAGACAAGTTTGTTTCCAATCCCTCTGAAATAGTCAAAATCCATCAGCATGTCAAAGTAAAAGTGTTATCCGTTGATCTGGAGAGGCGAAGGATACAACTATCGATGAAAGAAATGCCTCAAAATTAGAAGAAGCATGGGGCATGGAGCATGGAGCATGGAGCATGGAGCATGGAGCATGGAGCATGGAGCATGGAGCATGGAGCATGGAGCA
>JBGPAO010000024.1:0-18367 GCA_041480755.1 Bacteroidia bacterium | reverse complement strand
GTCCAGCTTGATTTTATGTTTGTTGATGCTGCTTCAATGAGGATTATCCAGAATCCGGCATATTTTGATGTGATACTGACTGAAAATATGTTTGGGGATATCCTTACTGATGAAGCTTCGGTAATTACAGGATCCATAGGTCTTCTGCCTTCCGCATCTATCGGCGAGGGTGCGGCACTGTTTGAACCAATACATGGTTCGTACCCTGAAGCAGCAGGAAAGAATATTGCGAATCCTTTCGCTGCCATTCTTTCAGCAGGAATGATGCTGGGTCACCTGGGAATGAAAGATGCAGACCGCCATATTAAGAAATCGGTTGAGGCTGCGCTGAATGCAGGAATTGCAACCCAGGATATTAATCCTTCAGCAAATTTATCTACATCTGATGTAGGTGACTGGATTATCAACTACCTTACAGGCAATTATTGATCAGATTTTTCAAAGGTCATTTTTGCCGTACCCGGTTAAATCATGCAAATAAAATTCATATTTCACATTATTGCATTGCTGTTAATCTCCTTTATTCTATCAGCAGCAGAGGTTGATCCTGATTTGCGTTACATTGTAAGTGGTTATGTAAAAGATGGAGAAACAGGAGAGGGATTAATTGGTGCCAGTGTTATGGTAAAGGGGTATCAAAAGGGGACGGTGACAAACCTCTACGGGTTTTATTCAATAAGTCTTGTTCCGGGCAAATGCACTCTTGAGTACTCCTACATTGGTTATGAAAAGAAAGAAGTTTTTGTCAGGCTGGAAAAGAACATAACTCTTAATATGGAGTTGATACAGATGATCCGTGAGCTGGATGAAGTATCTGTCAGCGCTGAAGGACATAAAGCTCTTCTGGAAAAGGCTGAAATGAGCAGCGCCAGGCTTACCGGTAAATCAATAAAGAGGATCCCGACATTGATGGGAGAGATGGATGTTATTAAGGCCATACAGCTATTACCAGGTGTACAGGCTTCAAGTGAAGGCGCATCTGGATTTAGCGTGCGGGGAGGAAATCCGGATCAGAATCTCGTTCTGCTTGACGAGGCCCCTGTTTATAATGCGTCTCATCTTATGGGCTTTTTCTCTGTTTTTAATAATGATGCGATAAAAGATGTAAAACTATACAAGGGAGATATCCCTGCTGAATATGGAGGCAGGCTTTCTTCTCTTCTTGATGTGCGGATGAGAGACGGTAATAATAAAAGGTACTCAGTTTCAGGAGGTATCGGAACAATTTCTTCAAGGCTTACCCTGGAAGGGCCTGTCCTTAAAGAGAAAGCATCCTTTATTATGTCTGCAAGAAGGACATATGCTGATCTCTTCCTGCCGCTGGCTAATGATGAAATAGTGCGGGAAAGTAAGCTTTATTTCTATGACCTGAATGCAAAGTTCAATTATATTATAAATGAGAATAACAGGATTTATCTTTCAGGTTATTCCGGAAAGGATGTTTTCAAAAATAAGTTTGCAGGAATGGGATTTGGAAATAACACGTTTACTATGAGGTGGAATCACCTGTTTTCACCAAGGTTATTCAGCAACTTTACCCTGGTACAGAGTAATTATTTTTATGAGCTTGGAACACCTGAAGGTGAGGCCAGTTCGTTTCAATGGAATTCCAGAATGCATGATTTCAGCGGTAAGGCGGATTTTAATTATTTTCTCACCCCTGATTTTGATATTAAGTTTGGAACGGGTACGATTCTGCATAAATTCAGACCAGGGAGCGCCAGGGGATTAGGTACGGAAAGCCTGTTCACAGAGTTCACTTTACCGGATTTGCAGGCCCTGGAGAATAACATCTATTTATCAGTCGAACAATCAGCAGGATATCACTGGAGATTAAGGTATGGATTGAGGTTCAGTACATTTCATAATATCGGAAAAGCAACAGTATATAAATTTGACAATAATTATGAGGTGAATGATTCGATAAAGTATAATAAATGTGAATTTTATCAGAATTATGCAACACCTGAACCACGGATAGCATTAACCTATGTAATAGATTCGCTTTCTTCAATTAAATTAAGCTATTCAAGAACAAGCCAGTTTGTTCACCTTGCACAGAATTCAACTGCAGGTACTCCACTGGATGTATGGTTCCCCTCAAGTCCGAATATCCATCCTCAGATTTCCGATCAGATCGCAACCGGTTATTTCAGGAATTTCTTTAATGACAAGCTGGAGGCTTCACTTGAAGTGTATTATAAAAAAATAAACCATGCTATTGATTTTAAAGATCATGCCAGTTTATTATTAAACAAATATGTTGAAGGCGAGCTCAGATTTGGTGCTGCCACCTCCTATGGTTTGGAATTGCTTATCAGAAAAAATGATGGACACCTGACCGGATGGATAAGCTATACTCTTTCGAAAACAAAACGGGTGTTCGAAGAGATTAATAACGGAAAACCTTATCCTGCGCCATATGACAGGCCGCATAATATATCGGTTGTGATGAACTATGAATTTGGACGGAGGTTCTGGGTCTCTGCAAACTGGGTATACTGTACAGGATTACCTGTAACTTTTCCAACAGGGAGATTTGAATATATGGGAAGCATTGCACCAGTTTATTCTGACCGTAACTCTTACAGAATGCCCGATTATCACAGGCTGGACTTATCATTATCAATGCAATCAAAAATCAAACCTGGCAGAAGATTTTATTGGGACCTGAACCTTTCCGTCTATAATGTTTACTCGAGGAAAAATGCCTGGGCCATTAATTTTGTTCAGGATGATGAATATCCAACTGTGACATATGCCGAGATGACTTATCTTTTCCCAATAATTCCGGCATTGACATTTAATTTTCGCTATTAGAAATATATGAATCAGCCAATGCAAAATATACCCGGGAAAATAGCATGTCTGTTACTTCTTTCAATTCTTAGTCAGTGTACAGAGCGAATTGAGGTTGAATTGGATTCTTCATTTACCCGGCTTGCTGTTGAAGGCTATATCAGTACAGATACCACACAGCATAAAGTCAGACTTACCAGATCCGGTGATTATTTTTACAATCAGCCCGCTCAGCCTGTTTCAGATGCAACTGTTAGCATAAGCAATGGCGACAGCGTTGTGATGTTGTCTGAGAGCAATGAATATCCGGGTTTATACCTGACAGATCCGGATTATTACGGATTGGCCGGTAAGACTTATACCCTTTCTATTACCGGGGTAGATATTGATGAGGATGGAGTGTCTGAGGAATATTCTGCAAGCTCTGAACTCAGGCCTGTAAATTCGATAGATTCCATTCAACTTGAAAAACTGAATGGGCCCGATTTTACTATTTATCAGGTCCTTCTGTATGCATTGGATCCGCCTGTGAAAAATTTCTACGCTTTTAAGGTTTACAGGAATGGATATCTGATAACAGATTCACTTCATGAAATGATGGTACAGGATGATGTCTTTTTCAATGGTAATTATACATTTGGCATCCCCGTCCAGTTTCTGAATCAGAGTGAAAAGGACGAAATCATTCTACCTTCAGACACTGTAACCCTTGAAATAAACGGAATTACTGATAAATATTATAATTTTATCCTGGAAGCGCAAAGTGAAATTTTTTATCAGACTCCTCTTTTCAGCGGCCCTCCTGCAAACATTAGCTCAAATATCTCGAATGGAGCATTGGGTTTTTTTGCGGCCTATTCAGTGACCCGAAGTAGTGTAGTTTTTAACGGGAATTAATACGATCATGACAATGATCATTTTCATTCGGAAGAAAAATTGAAAAAAAAAGCCCGTCTTTGCAGACGAGCTTCTTCTGAGAAAGGTTATTTTATTAGTAGAGATGTATCTGATGTTTTTTCATCACAATCATTTCCGGTTGTCCATGATTCAGGCTGATTAATCCGGTTACCCATATGTATCTTCCCTGGAAGAATATTTCCGGCCTGTGGCTGAATTGCCTTGCTCTGTGTCCCGGAATGATTACGGTGAAGTCCTGGAAAGGATACCTTGCTCCAAAGTACAGGATGTATTCATCGGTTTCCCAGCTGTACCATGTTTCATTTATCCGGCCATAAACGTTTACTATCTCACCTGTGTAGTACATTGCATCGTATGCTGAGATGGTTCTGATTCTGTATCCATTCGGATAATACCAGTACCTGTATTCGGGATAAATCATCCTGTAGTCGTAATACATCCTCGGAGTCCATATTACATGAATATTTACAGGGGCGCGGTACGGATGATGAATCCTTCTGTACTCAATAGGTCTTGGCCTGTCGACCCCATGAACTTCGCGATAAACACGCTGTCTGGAAGGAGTATTATAATTCTTTCTTTCAACCTGATAAGTGCGTGAATTAACGCTTCTGTCTCTTCCATCATTAGCATTGTAACCGGAACGTGATTCAACAGAATTAGACCTTTCAGGCTCTATATTCTTATGAATTTCGGTCTTATTGCTATTGATTTTATCAGTAATGGTCCTGTTGTAATTTACATTATCAGAACGGTCTTCGATGTTTCTCGGGGTACTTGTCCTGTTGTAATTACCATTATTTGAACGGTTTTCCGTATTTCCAGGGGTAGAGGTTCTGTTGTTATTAACATTCCCCGGACGGTCGGATTTCATTTCGACAGAGCGTGAAGTGTTATTGGTTGACCTTTCAGTGGTCATTTCACTCTTTTTCCTGTCTGTGTCATTAACTTCAGTGCTCCTGCTTTTTGAAGGCCTTTGCGCGTAAGTTGCCAGGAAAATAAGTGACATAATCGATATGACAATTACTTTTTTCATGGCTTTCATTTTTAATTTGTTTAACATTCGATTAATGAAATGCAAATACTCTGCCAAACTCTTAATACAAAAAATCCATGTTTATTACTAACTTTACAATTATCCCGGACAGGAGGTTTAGAAACGGAAAGTCGTTTTAAATAATTCTATGATATCAATGCGTTTCCGGCGATTCAGAATAAGAAATTACCGTTCCCTTGTTGATACCGGTTGGAATAATCTTGCAACTGATAATATTACAGGTATAATCGGGCAGAATGAATCTGGTAAGACTTCTATACTGGAAGCATTATACAGCTTTTATACGGGTAAAATCAATGATGATATATTAAGGAGCGATCTAAGTCTGCCTGAGGTATATTGCTCGTTTGAGGCTAATTTAAAGCAACTTTCTAAATTGATTAAAGGAAAGAAGTTAACTGAACAGGTAATTGATTCTATAGAAGAGACAGGATTGGTAACTATCGGAAGGTGCTGGGAAAACGAAAAAATCAGCAGCCTGACATTTGGAGACGATAAGCTTTTAGACTATTTCAATAAACAGCTGGCACAAAAACTGGAATTTGAGAGAAAGGTTGAAGAAGAAGTTTTAAAAGTAATAAATGAAGCAGACAGGGCGACTGAAGAATATCAGCTGGCTCTTAAGGAGAAAAATGATGAGCAGAAGCTATTATCCTTCCTGGTAACCAAACAACCAAAAATCCAGAAAGCCTTCGACAGATCTCCTGACAAAGAAAACAGCAGCAGGCTTGAAAAGTTCATGCTTGAACTTGAACGTACAAGAAAACGCCTGGATAAAAAGAACAGAACTTATGAGATGAAACTTGAAAAAGCTACTGATCTTGCTGAAAAAGCCAGATATGCCAGGTGGTGTCTGAAAACAGTAAGTGATTATAACGCTGCATCAGAAGCATGCCAGGAATCTTTGACTGAATTAAACAATGCTAAGGAACGTTTTGAAAATCTTACCGGCATCAGGAAAAAGAAGCGGGCCCGGTCGCGGATTGAATTTCTTGAAAACCGTGACAGGGAGTGCCATACCAAAATGGAAAATACAAAATACCTGGTATCAACAAGAAAAGCAGTCGCATCAAGAATATTGAAGGGTATGCCTCCTGCTGAGGCAGAAGAAATGGCGGAAGAGGAAAATGAAAAAACAGCATCGTTCTATACCCAGCAGGAACTCGCAGAGGAAATATTCAGGTATATTCCTGTTTTTGAAATGTTTGAAGATTTCAGCAGTCTGCTTCCAGACCGGATAGATATAGATGATGTCTTTGCGGGTAAAAGCCATGTTGAGGGATACAAAGCTGCACAGAATTTTTTGACTGTTGCCAATCTGGATGAAAATTTTTTCGATGTCCTCAACAGCAGGATATTGCACCAGAAAATCGAAAAACTCAACAATGAAGTAACACTGACTTTTCAGGATTACTGGCATCAGAATCTGGGAGAGCAGGACAAAATCAGGATAAATTTTGAGCTGGAACATTACGACAGCAGTCACCCGGATAAAATGGGGAAACCATATCTTGAATTCTGGATCAAGGACAGCCAGGAAAGCCTTTATCCGAAACAGCGAAGCAGGGGAGTACGGTGGTTTTTGTCATTTTATCTTGAACTTAAAGCCAGTGCCATTTTGCACAGGGAACGATCACGGGTATTCCTGATTGATGAGCCAGGATTGAGCCTTCACGCTAGAGCACAGGAAGATGTCCTGAAAGTACTGGAAGATGTTAAAGATAATATACAGATAATATATACCACTCATTCACCTCATCTTATTAATGTCACCAAGCTATACAGGTTGCTGGCTGTTCAAAGGTCTGTAGATGGTGATATGAAAAGCGGAACCATAATTTTTGATGCTCAATCCCTGAACAAGGCATCGCCAGATACATTAGCCCCTATTTATACTCTTATAGGGACAAAGCTCAATGAACATCAGTTTATACAGAACAAAAATAACCTTATTGTAGAAGACATAACCACCTTCCATTATATTAAAACCATTTTCAACCTTATTGAATTTCATAAGGATATCTTCTTTTTACCGGCTACTGATGTATTGAATGTCCCGGCACTTGTAAACCTGCTTATGGGATGGAAGATAGATTTCATAGTTCTTCTGGATGATGATGATAGTGGTAATATTGTTTACAATGATTTAAAGGTAAGTTTATTCCAGAATAGCAATAAACTGGCTGGAAGAAAAATAATTAAACTGGATAATAAGATTGGAATTGAGGACCTGTTTTCAAAAAATGACTTCAAGAATTTTATCCTTCATCAACGGGCGAATATAACAGGATCCAATTTGGATTACATTAAGAATAATAACCTGTCAAGAAATTTGCTTGCTTCAAATTTTATTCTTCACTCGCAGAATAACAAAATCAAATTTGAGGATTTTGATGAAGAAACGAGGGAAAACATAAGTATTCTTGTTCACAATCTTGATAATATGCTGGAATAATCCAGAACTCCCATCAGTATTTTATTATTTTCTCAACATCATTATGATTCAGATATGCTCTTATTATCTGGTGAATATCCCTGTTATCTTCATATATCTTTACACATCCGAGCAATGAATCGAGATGAACATATGACTCTTCAGTATCGAGGTATCCAAATCCAATATATTTGCCATTTTCAACCTGGATTATGGACCTTTCTGATTGATTTCTGCCTTTATCAATGATCAGGAAATTCTTATTATCATAATAAAATGTACTCAGGGCTTTTGTAACCCGGTTATTATAAATTGCAGGAGATTCTTTCCCGATGCAGGCTCCATTGCATTGCCTGATTTCATAGTGAAAACATGCACCTTCTGTTTCATACAACCCGCATAATTTCTGGCATAGCCAGAATCTTTCTGTTAACCGGGACAGGTTTGTTTTTGCTTCTGCCTGATTCAGGTAACATGTGTATGGAGTTTCATTAAGGCGCAAAGCTGTACGGTCGATTTTTAAATTGAGGTAACCTCTGTCATCTTTAAATGAAAACAATCCGTACTGCATCACTTTTCTTTTCTGAGCCCTGTTGTAATAGGGAGCATGTTTTTTAATTTCACCGGATTCGATCAGAAGGGCGACAAGTTCACTGCCCGTAAGCTCATATTCAACAGATGCTATGTTTTCCTTTAACTCAATTGACCGTCTTGAGCCGTTGTTGCTTAAATGAGTATAAATCCTCTGTTTTATATTTCGGCTCTTTCCAATATAAATAACCTGGTACTGATCATTTAAGAAATAATATACTCCCGTATCTTCCGGCAGATTATCAATAATTTTCCGATCGAGCAAGGGATGCAGGTTTTTAAGGTTTGGACGGGATGCATCTGTCAGCAGGTCTTCATCACCGTTCTCTGTGCATTTGTTAAGTAACTTTTCCAGTAGTTTAACAGTTGCTAAAGCATCTCCTGCTGCGCGATGCCGGTCTTCAATAGTGATGCCAAGATCCTGACAAATATTACCAAGGCTATAGGAACGATGACCGGGAAATAACCGTCTGGATAACTGCAGAGTACAAAGATTGTTCCTTGTAAAATCATAACCCAGGCTTTTAAATTCGCTTCTTATAAACCTGTAATCAAAGCTAACATTATGAGCAACAATTATTTTATCTTCAGTTATTTCAACTAATTGTTTAGCTATCTCATAAAACTTTGGAGCATCGGCAACCATCTCGTTGGTTATTCCTGTTAATGATGTGATAAAATAGGGTATAGGCTTTTCAGGATTGACCAGGGTTGTAAATTCATTTACAATTTCTTTCCCATTGAAAATGTATAAAGCGATTTCAGTTATCTTCTCAGATTTTGGACTACCGCCTGTGGTTTCTATATCAACTATGGCATACATTTCAGAGACAAATATTCGAAATCTTACTGAAATTATGAAGACTTTTTTATCAACAGGGAAAAATCGTCAATCCTATCTTTTTGAACCTTAAGAATCTGATAAATATGATAGGCTTAATGAACCTGATGAACCTGATAAATCTAAAGATCGAATTTATTATAGAATTTTAGAGTAACAGGTCCAAGGAGTCCGGATTCGCGGAGGTCATATTCATTATTCGGGATGGTTTCCATTGGGTAAGACCATGCATTAGGCAGTCTGGTAATATTGGTATTTGAAATGCGTTGTTCAGGAGCTAATCTTGCATCTCCGCATAAACGGTTTGTCCAGACATTGGCTACTTCAATAACGAATCTGTTCTTCCCTGGCTTTATGTACTCTGTAATGTCGATCCTGAAGGGCTCGCACCACAGGATTCCCGCATTTTGGCCGTTAATGTATACATCTGCCACTTCCTGAACCCTGCCAAGGTCAAGTAAAACAACCTGTCCTTCCACCAGGTCTGATTTATTTATTTCAACAGTATTATGATATGAAGCAATACCTGAGAAAAACTGTATTCCGGGATCTTCCGACTTGCTCCATGAAGTAAGGCTTTCAAATACCGCCGAATCAGGAGCATATCTGTCTTCCCCGAAGGTCACCAGCCATGGTCCTTTTAGAGCAATGGAACCTGGAACAGCTGTAGTTTTTATTTCCATTTTATTTCCATTATTGAGAGTGGCACTGTATGTGGCTGAGCCTGATACAAGCCATCTGCTGCCATATAAAAAAGGTAAAAATTCTGATTTCATTGCTGAATGAAAATCACTTACCGGAAAAACAATATCATTATCAATCATTAATTCAGTTGCATGAGTGATGGATGGTTTGGTAAAAACTATAAAAACAGAACCCGAAGGATCAAGATATAACGGCAACCTTGTTTGGCCGCCAGTATTGACATATATCGGACAGCTATTGGTTTCCCCGGTTACAGGATCCCATACTTCCGGAACCATGCCGCTGATTTTGAAGACGCCCTCGAAATAAATCTGTCTGGAAGAGGTATTCCTTATAAAATATATATCAGCATTCCCTGACCTTCTGTGGATGAAATCCGGATCTGCTGGATCTGTCTTTATATCAGCCTGAAAATCAGGAAGTATTTCTCTCTCTTTCAAAATTTCAATTACTTTTTTCCCCCAGATCACCTTGCCATTACCGTAAAAGTTTTCCAGAATTGTAACACCATTACAATCTCCCCATATCCTGTCTGCTATTTCTTTCACCTGTTTTGATTTTTCCTTATTATCAAATAAGCCATTAGTTCCTTCTGGCTTTGGTCCCACAACTATGGCACCTTTCAGTATCAAATCTTCAAGCCGGCGGATAACATCGAGGCTCATATACCTGGATTCCGGAAGTACCAGCATTTCGTAGATCTGTCCATGCGGAAGGAATAACCTGCCATTTTTAACTTCCAGACTGTCAGTTAGAATTTCAGCATTTATATAGTCATAATCATAGCCTGGAATAAAATTAGGATCGGCGCTTTTGGGAGGAACAAAATTTGGTGCAGAGTCACCATAGAAATAGAGTATATCTCCGACAAAGTTTCCCTGTTGCAGCATATAGCTGCAGCGGGAAAGGTAGTCCATAAAAGGTTTTGATTTTGGCCACCAGATCAGTGTTGTGTTAATAATAGTGCCAAAGCTGTAAATCCATCCTGGACGACCTGCTGCTTCGGGGACATGAGGAGAGGTATGAAAAATTATCCTGTTTAATCCTTCGCAAAATGCCCTGTCTGCGACAGGTTTTAAATCACCCGGCCCATCCTGCCACAGCCAGGTACTTGTAAATGACTCAGCCTCAACATATTTTTGGTTGTAAATGTGTGATGCACAGGCCACCCCTTTGATTACCTGCAGTATGTCTTTGGGATAATCAGGACTCTGTGTATGTTTGTACCAGAACTCACCACGAGGCCATGAGAGAACGCCGGATGCACGCAGTGATTCGAATGGACAATTATGTACGGGCATTCCCGGACCTGCTGCTTCAGCTACAAATTCAAGTCCATGATTCCTGCAAATTTCCCTTGCTTTCCCATAATGATTATCAATGATCAGATCAGACAGGGTTTGCCGGTAATCAAATTTGAATCTTTCAGTAATATCCGGTGATATTATCACATACCCGTCAAAGACCGGCAGGAAATGAATCAGGTCGTACCAGCGTCTGCTTTTGAATTCATTCTGCATCATCGGTGTCCAGAGATCACCCCTTACTTCATAGCTATCGCCATAGAGGTATTTCAAAGCAGTCTTATCAAGGTTCCCGAGTTTCTTTTCTAGTTTATCAATAAAATACATTATATGAGCTTCTGTAGCTTCTGCACTGAAATGATCGATCATTGGCCCTGCTGAATTTGCAGAATGCGAGATCAGAACCTGTCCGGTATTTGTACACACATATCTGGTAATTATCCATTTCCCCTCAGGAATTTCCCATTTCAGCATTCCGTTTTCCTGCATGAGAGAAGTAAGATTATAAATCTTTGATGTATCAGTAATTATTTTGTTTTCATTAAATGGATAGGCCAGTACAGCAACATCGAGGTAAAATACAGGCAAACCATTTTCACCCCTTTTGATCCAGCTGTTGTTTGCATTAAACTTATCAGGGAGTTCAGGGAAATCAATTGGTCCATCAAAAATACCAGGGCCTGTGACAAATTTATGTGAACGGAACAGACCCATCGTTGAGTGTTCAGGACTGGTCCAGGGGCCTCCTGCATTCCATCCTGATGAATATGTTATTCCGATATCCAATCCGAGCCTGCCGGCTTCCTTTATCGCATATGCTATTGCATTAAGGGATTCTTCACCCATGAATGGAGGGCCGTCAGGAACCACATTCTTTTCATCTACCACAGGCTGTATGTCCCATATATCGTATCCACCCATACCTTTATCCCTGGCTTCGATCAATTCTGCAGTTAGCCTGTTTGTATCAACATTACCGTCGATCCAGCACCAGTAACCTCGTGGACGCGAATCGAGCGGGGGATTAACAAATCCTGCTTCCAATGGAGTAATAGTTTCCATCTGTTGTTTTTCACAACTGACCAGAATGAACCAAATGATGATAATCATTAATGCAGGACATCTTCGGGCCATAGTATTAATACATTATGATTTTTATTAAACATACTAAAAAATCTTTAAATCCGTGGCCATGTTCAGATTCGTACACCTATTCCTGAAATCGTACATTTCAGGCTGAATTTTTTCCCAATTCTTTTGAATAAGTACAAGGATGTCAATTATTTGGAAATATTGGAACAATAAATGCAGTAAATACTTCTGAAACAATTTTTGTCGATGTTGATACAGCCATTAATAAGAGAGAAAAATGATATTCATGATGAAAATGAATATCACGAATTATCGGAACGACTTCGGGATATTAACCGGGCTATTATACAGCTTATTCTTATTAAGGAAGAATATGAAAAAAGGATAGAAGACTACCTGAGTAGCAGGGATCAGGAGAATATATAATTATAAGTATAAATTATTTTTTCTGAATTTTATTCAAGACTTCTTCCTGAACAGAAGGTGGTAATGGTAAATATTTATAAAATTCCATTGAGTAATTTGCCCGGCCGCTGGACATATTTCTTAACTGGGTTGCATACCCGAACATTTCCATCAGGGGTACCAGTCCATTAAGTTTTTGCGCTCCTTTCCTGAATCTGCGCATGGATTCAATTTTTCCGCGTTTTCTGTTAAGATTGCTGATAATATCTCCGATATAATCATCCGGAGTATTAACCTCGATTTTCATGACAGGTTCAAGAATAACCGGATTTGCCTTAAGAAATCCATTCTTGAAACAGATGGAGGCGCATGTCTGGAATGCAAAATCTGATGAATCCACAGCATGATATGTACCGTCAAGAAGAACGACTTTCACGTCGATGATGGGAAATCCTGTTAATATTCCTTCTTCAATTGTTCTGGTTATTCCTTTAGCGACAGATGGGATATATTCCAGGGGTATTGCACCCCCTTTTATATTATTTACAAACTCAAATCCATTACCCTGATTGGGTTCAATGCGCATTATAGTGTGAGCGTACTGACCTCTTCCACCTGTTTGTTTAACATGCTTATATTCACTAATGGTTTCTGTGCTGATGGTTTCCCTCAGGGCTACTGCCGGTTCGCCTGTTTCCACTTCAACCCCAAATTCGCGTTTCAGCCTGTCGACTATTATCTCCAGGTGAAGCTCTCCCATACCGGATATAATTGTTTCTGCTGTTTCGTCATTAAAACGGGCATGAAAAGAGGGGTCTTCATTGGCAAGTTTATTCAGGGCTTCTCCCAGCTTATTAAAGTCTTTCCTCGTAGCCGGTGTAACTTTCAGCTCTATTACGGATGCCGGAACCTGTATATTTTCAAGGTACAGAGGGTGATCCGGGTCACAGAGAGTATCTCCTGTCTTTGTTAGTTTCATACCGACAAGAGCAGCAATCTCACCGGGACCGGCTTCACTGATCTCTTCGCGCTCCCTGGCATGTATCCTTAATATTCTGCCTGCCCTTTCATATTTCCCTTTAGTGGAATTGAGCATCTGCATACCGCTTTTCAGGGTTCCTGAAAATATTCTCACGAATGTCTGCTGACCGACATACGGATCATGTATGATTTTAAATGCAAGAGCAGAGAATGGATCCCTGGCTGTAGGATACCGGGTATGCGATTTACTCTCATCATGAATATCCGTCCCGACAACAGCACCTATATCAACAGGAGAGGGGAGATAGTCAACTACAGCATCAAGCAGGAGCTCAATTCCTTTGTTTTTATATGCTGCACCGCAAAAGACCGGGGTCATAAGCATCTTGATGGTAGCCATGCGTATTGCCTTTGCTAAAAGTTCTGCCGGAATTTCTTTTTCATCAAGATAGAGTTCCATTATTTCATTGTTGAAATCCGCCAGTTTTTCTATCAGGAAATTCTTTGCGTTCTTACATTGTAATTTGTATGATTCAGGAATAGGAATTTCAACTCTCTTGAAATCATGAAACTCATATGCTTTACACTGAACAATATCAATGATCCCAGTAAAATTCTCCTCTTTTCCCATAGGGATCTGAAGAGGCACCGCATTTGCATCCAGGTACTTATTCAATTGGGATACAACATCTTCAAAATCCGCACCTGTCCTGTCCATCTTATTTACAAATGCAATTCTTGGTACCCTGTAGCGATCTGCCTGGTTCCAGACTGTTTCACTCTGTGGTTCGACACCTCCCACCGCACAGAATACTGCGATCATTCCATCAATGACACGCAGGGAACGTTCAACTTCTATAGTAAAATCAACATGTCCCGGTGTATCTATCAGGTTTATCTGATGTTCCCGCCACATACAGGATATAGCGGCTGATGCAATGGTGATACCTCGTTCCTGTTCCTGCTTCATGAAATCCATTGTTGCCAGCCCGTCATGAACCTCACCAATTTTCCTCGTCGTTCCTGTAAAATAAAGTATCCTCTCCGTAACCGTTGTTTTCCCTGCATCAATATGGGCGGCAATTCCAATATTTCTTAGGTTATCCAAAGACATTTCTTAATAATTAAAACTTATTTATTTAAAAGGGGGCAAATGTATCTATAAATATCAAGTTATTAAAATAAGCAGGGAAATTCTGAGTTCAGAATTCTGAATTCTGAATTCAGAATTTCGAATGAATCCGGGAGTATTCGCGCCAGATACAGAGTCGAATACCTGATTAAATTCACTTATGATAATGCAGTTTCATGAAACTGCTAAAGAGTAACCTGGGATTTAATTCACTATGAATGTTTTAATAATAGTAGCTTTATCCGATTGTAATCGAATAAAGTAGAATCCCTTTGATATATTACCCAGGTCAATTTCCTGATTATTTATTTCAGATTGCTGATTAAGATTAAAATCTTTAATGACAATTCCTGCAGAGTTGGTGACAGTTACTCTGATATTATCCCACATCAAGTTTTCAAGAATTAAATTAAATTTCCCATTGTTTGGATTTGGAAAAATATTAACATCCGAGAAATTAGTTATTTCTGCAATTTTTGTTTTATTCCACACCTGTGTTACAGAAACATATCTTGTTGCAACGCCAGTCCCGGAAATCATTATAACAGCATAACGGTCATACTCAGATGTATTCTCACTGGCGGTTATAATTATGTCAGCTTCATTTATTCCACTTGTTGCGCTTAAAGTTAACCATGTCTGATCACTTTCAGCCATCCAGCTTGTATTTGAATAAATATAGAAAGTATCAGTGCTGTTTGCCTGTGCTTCAATAGATAACTCAATCGGATCGACGGCCAGATATTTGACATCACCAATCAATAGTGCAGCAATACAGGTTGACCCTCCAAGATATTTTATATCATACTCTCCTAATGTGGAGGCTCCGCCGGCATATCCGGCAATTGAAAGGATATTATTCTGATAGACATCAAGCGCATTAATTATTGAATATGAGTAACCTGGGATTGTCTTGATCCATTGAAAGTCTCCATCATCAGAAAACTTGGCTACAAAAAAATCAGTGGTTCCTTCAGGTACAAAAGTATGTGTTTCAATAGACATAGTGTCTTTGAAATGACCACCCACATAGACATTCCCTACTTGATCAAGATCCAGCAGGTCCCCATAATTAAAAGCATAGTTTCTTTCATATATTGGCTTAGCCCAGACTACTTCCCCTGAGGTATTGATTTTAGTGATGTAGTAAAACATGGAATTACTCAGTGGATTCACCAGAGTTGTTGTCCCGAAAACTGCATTGGTATTACACCAGCCCCACAAAAATGAATTACCTTCTGCATCCGCTTTTATATCAACAGGCCAGCTGGATGAACTGGGATCATTATCGACAGCGCCATAAGTTTTTACCCATTGAGTATTGCCGTTATGATCAAATTTAACTAATACAGTAGCTTCTGCTTCGGCCTGGTGTGCTGAAACAGTTCCGAATGTAAGAGTCTGATTTTCAGGTGTAGCAACATCCAGTGTCATATAAATATTATTGTTTCCGTCGGTAGCCGGTATTGCATGATAAACTTTTCCTCCGATCGGAAATCCTTTCGCCCAGATATAATTGCCATTCGGATCAAGTTTAATCAGAAATGCGGCATCAATGTCATTATCACTGATTGTATGATTCAGGACAGTCATTTCTGACCGGAATTCCCCCGCGATAATAACATTATTCTCTTCATCAGTTGTAAGGCCATAAATCTCATAAATACTGTCTGTTTTTAACTGAACAACCCAATCTGTTTCTCCGTCCGGAGTATATTTCACAATATACCCATCATTTATGGCATTATCGTTAGTCAGGATCTTAGAGCCGATTGTAACAGATTCCCCGAAAATCCCAACTGTAAGTAAATTCTGTTCCTTATCAACCACAAATCTTGGCCCAAAATATGCTCCACCGTTTTGAGCTGGCAAAAGATCATTTATCATATTCAACCATATTACCTCACCATCTATGTTCAGCTTTGCATTGACTGTAACTGAATTATTGACCTGGATATCGGACCCGAAAAAATCACAATGTCCAAGTATTCTTGCCTGAATATATGTATTAGCAGAGGTGTCGTGTTTTGTGTAGGTTAACCTGGCAGTACCGGACAGAGCATCAGTCGAAATTTTATTCCATTCCTCTGTCATGTAATTATTATACTGTGTAAGGAATATATTTCCAAAAGATGGTGATCCCTCATAATTATATGTACCAGTTATATTAATTTTACCTGATGGTGATACAGATAATTTATTTAACCCCACGTATTGCAGGGCAAAATAATCTACTGGATTGCCATCTGAGTCAAATCTTAAAAGGAACTGCCCGTTGTTTGGTTGGATCTCAACAGATCCGAAAGTAAAAGAATTCGGAATCTGGCCATATTCAAAAATTTCGCCTGTATTATCCGTAAACACTCGATATCTTAAGTTGTAAGTTTCACTGCCTGGCGTAAGTGAATTGCTTGAATTTGCCCATTCGAATGTAAAATTATTATCGCATTTACCAATAAAATTATAATAGGAAGTAAAAGCTTTTTCAATCACGATTCCGTCCAGATTCAGGTTGAAAGTATGGCTCCCGGCAACTATCAGATTCCCGTCAGCTTTTACCGCAATATCTGTAATAGCTGAACCAAACCCGGAGGCAGAATAGTTTCTTGTCAGGACTTCAGATATATACCTTGTTCCAGTTGAAAGGGTGTACTCATAATTTAAGTAGAATTTGTGTTCAGCAGGATCATAATAGTTGTCAAGTCCTGTTGTTGCTATAACAGGAGCACTTTCTGTTACCAGGGCGCCTCCTATTGTTACAGAGTAATCAGGATTTATAGTCAGGATTAAATTTCCCTGAGGGTATGCAAGGTCTCCAATCGCGGTGGTTAGAGAATCTTCATCGAATCCTGACAGGTATTTGGCTAAATTAATTTGTCTTGGCCCGTCTGTCGGATGATTGAAGGTACCAGAAGCTGCGTAAGT
Source organism: Bacteroidia bacterium (assembly GCA_041480755.1). GTDB lineage: Bacteria > Bacteroidota > Bacteroidia > Bacteroidales > SM23-62 > LJUQ01. The sequence continues at coordinate 1,183 of JBGPAO010000024.1, read as the reverse complement.
CCCTTCTAATGTGGATTTTGCTGGAGCATTATCGACCACGGCAGTAGAATAATTACCATCCAGATCAGATTTAATTAAAAAACCGGTATTGACATGATTGGAAGATTCAAGATCGAAAGTACCGAAAGTAGTCGTACCTGGTTGAAGCGCACCACCAATGAACAGACCGGAACCATAAATCGCCAGGGCTTGTAAGGTTTTATCAGGATAGGATTGTTCCCACTGTAGAACTCCGGAACTGTTAAATTTTATTAATTTCCTGCTGCGACTTAGAAGGTAAGAATTGCCAGATCCATCCACCGCGATCTCACTGCTTCCTGTTCCATATGATTCAAAAGCAGTTATCCAGTTTCCATTTCCGTCACTATCAAATTTCGCCAAAAACGCATTTACTGTTTGGGTTGCATATACCGTATTCAATCCAACTGTAATAGATCCGTAGAAAGTACCTGATACAAGGATATTCCCGGAAGCATCAGTTTTAATAGCAACTGGAGTAATTGAGGCCCATTCCTCTGCAGGAATCTGACGTACCCAGGAGGTGACACCTGCCGTACTGACTTTTGCCAGGATCATATCAGTGATTCCGTTTGACTCGAAAGTATTTCCTTCGAATGTCACCGGCCCGCTGATTGTACCGGCCATATATACATAGTCTCCATCAGAAGTAACTACCTGTCCGATCTGATTAGCATAGGTATTCAACTGCAGAACACGGATCCATTCCGGTTCCTGTTCCTGTGCGTTATTTGCCTGCCATGTGAATGTTAGTAATAGTAATACATTGAAAGCAAAGATTAGCTTTTTCATAATAGTTATTTATTAAGATTTGAATTTTGGTCGTAATTGAAATAGATAAGTCTCAATAAAGATTTTCTTTACTAGTCAAAACCAACAATAAAGTTATAATTAAAATAATTAGCTATTATTAACTTAATCAACTAAATGTAAAATTTAAGCAGCAAAAGTAGGAATAGACTATCTGTCACTTAATAAACATTCTTTTTATGGGTCCCGTTGCAGTGTGAACAGTTAAAATATAAATGCCAGGTTCCAGATCTTCAATATTAATAGAATTTTTTTCCTCATGGATCTCCAGTGACAGACACTTTTTTCCTAAAACATTATAAATTTCTATCTGGCTTATGACATCTGGTTCCATGTTTTCTATAAAAAGCCTGTC